>JANNSA010000728.1:0-7945 GCA_031402115.1 Hyphomicrobiaceae bacterium
CACCGATGTGCTGGGTGATGCCGCCGGCCTCGCCCGATACGACATTGGCCGAGCGGATCGCGTCAAGCAGGGATGTCTTGCCGTGATCGACGTGGCCCATAATCGTCACGATCGGCGCGCGGGTCTGCTGATCCGGTACGCTGTCTTCGACGTCGATGAAGCCTTCTTCAACGTCAGCTTCCGACACGCGCTTCGGGATGTGGCCGAATTCCTGCACGATCAGTTCGGCGGTGTCAGCATCGATCACGTCGGTGATCTTCTGCATTTCGCCGCTCTTCATCAGATATTTAATGATGTCGACGCCCCGCTCGGCCATGCGGTTGCTGAGTTCCTGGATGGTAATCGCTTCCGGGATCACAACCTCGCGCTGGATCTTCTCGCGCGCCGTCAGCTGGCCATTGGCTTTGGCCTTCTCACGCTCACGCCGGCGCTTCAGGGCCGACAGCGAGCGCTCGCGCTGATCATTGTCAAGTGC
Source organism: Hyphomicrobiaceae bacterium (assembly GCA_031402115.1). Lineage (GTDB taxonomy): Bacteria > Pseudomonadota > Alphaproteobacteria > Rhizobiales > Hyphomicrobiaceae > JANNSA01. The sequence goes on from JANNSA010000728.1 coordinate 476, forward strand.
GTTGGTGATGGTCAGGCGGCCGCGCGCCATGCGCTTGTCGTCGACCCGCTTGACCGGCGCCTTCTCCGGCAGCTTCGTGGTCTTGGCGCCGGGCGCGCCAGGTTTGCGGCTGCGCGCCTCCTCGTCGTCGGCATCCTGCTGCTCGCGCCGTGCCAGCTGCATGCGGCGCGCTTCGGCCGCCGCGCTCAGTTCAATAATCGTGGCGCTGGGGTCGGGCGCACGCGGTGTCGCGCGATCACTGCCGATGCTCCGGGCGGATCCTGGGCGGGCTTGCACGGTGCGGCTACCGGTATCGCGGGGCTCGGCTGCAGGCCGCGCAGCTTCGCCAGCAGGCGCCGGCGCCTCGCGCACTGGTTCAGGCGGGCTGCCCGCTTGCGCGGCGGCTGCAGCGGCCGCGGCAACCTTCAGGCGTTCCTCATCGGCTGCCTTGCGAACTGCTTCTTCGCGGTCGCGCTTCAGCTGTTCATCCAATTGCCGCCGGCGGGTTTCCTCTTCCGCACGCACGCGGCGCTCTTCGGCTTCGCGTTCGCGGGCGATACCCAGTGCGCGGATGCGCGCCTCACGCTCATCGCTGGACAAGGTCCTGCCCAAACTACCAGCCGGAGGTGCCCGCTTCGGAGCGACGCTTGGCGCCGGCGCTGCGCTAGCGGTCACCGGCGTGCTCGCTGTCGCGGGCCGCACGGCTTCATCCTTGCCAACCCGCGGCTCTACCCGTGCGCCATCTTCGGGCTTTGGCTTTGGCGCCGCTGCAGGCGCGCCGATCCGTGGCGCCGGCATCGCCGTACCATCCGGCCCCGATCCTGGACGCCGCTTTTTGACTTCAACCACGACCGCCTTGGAGCGGCCATGACTAAAGCTCTGCCGGACGTGACCGGACTCGACCGTTCGCTTAGCGGCCGGTTGCGCCGCCCTGCCAGGGCGTGCCCCACCGCGCATCGTCTTGTCGTCCTGATCGTTCGTCTCGCTCATGCGTCTCCCGTTTCGCCTGTTCGGTGTCCGATGCGGTGCCCGTCGTCATCGATCAGACGGTTGCAGTTAACCGGAACGTCTCATGATATCCAGAGCTTAGCGCGGCTCGTGCCGCTCTAGTGGAAGCCGGAAGCGCATCAGGCGCCGGGCCTCCTCCAGGAATTTGTCACTCGCTCCGCCCTTTGTGAGCGCAGCATGTACCACATTAGGCCGGCCCAATGCCAAACTCAATTCTTCGCCAGTGAAGATTCGTATGGGAACAACATTTGGCGGCAGTTTGCGGTCGAGTTTGCGGCAGCCATCGTCGCTTGCCTCGGCGGCGTGAACAAGGCCGCAAACTGTGGGTTTGGCCAGCGCCGATTCAACTTTGGCGAAGCCAAGAACAAGGTTACCTGCCTTGTTGGCGAGGCCGAGCGCGGCCAGTGTCCGTTCGACCAGAAGCCGGTCGATCAGCTCAGCAAGATCGGCCGTAACCACAACTGGCCGCTTCAAACCACGCGCAAACGCCTTCGTCCTGATAGCAATTGCTACCCGCTCGGCATTCGCCTCGACCCAGACACCACGTCCCGGCAGCCGCCGCCTGAGATCAGGCACCAGATGCCCATCGGGATCAGCAACAAACCGGATCAAAGCCTCAACCGGCAATCGCTGCCGGGACGCCACACAGGTCCGCTCCGAACCGCGCTCGCCCTCGTCATGTTCGGGCGGATCGGTATTGGCGGGTTCGGGCGTCTCGGCGATGCTACTGGGACTAGTCAGGAAGTCGTCCTTCTCTGGGCTTCAAAGACCAGTCTGCGTGTCAAAGACCAACCGTAAGTTGGGTCGAGCGATTATTGCGAGGCTCATCGCCACCGGTGACGACAAGTATGGGCCACTGGCGCGTCTCTGCCAGTGGCTAGGATGTTCGGTCGCGCATGCGCTGCCATGACCGGAGCAATAGGCTAGGCCTCGCCCGTCTCTTCGGCGGCTTCAGCTGTCGCCTCTGCGACCGCTGCCGGCTTGATGATGTCGTCCATCGCCACCCAGCCAGCGACGACGCGGGCTGACATGATGATGTCTTCGGCCTCTTGGCGCGACAGCGGGAAGCCGTCGAGCACACCCGGGTGGCGCTTCATCTCGCCGCCGACCTTTTCGCTCCAGCCGACCAGATCATCGGTGGCGCAATCAGCCAGATCTTCCACACTGCGGATTTCGCGCTCGCCGAACGCCACCATCATGGCAGTTGTGACGCCAGGAACTTCGGCCAATTCGTCTTCCACGCCCATGGCCTTGCGCTTCTCGTCGAGCTCGGTTTCCTTGCGCTCGATGTGTTCGCGGGCGCGGTTTTGCAGTTCCGTCGCGAAGGTCTCGTCGAAGCCGCCGATGCCGGCAATCTCGTCGATCTCCACATAGGCCAGTTCGTCGGGTGTCGTGAAGCCTTCGGTCACCAGCAATTGCGCGATGACCTCGTCAACGTCGAGACCTTCTTGGAACAGAGCGGTACGCTCGGCATACTCCTTCTGGCGCCGCTCCTGCTCTTCCTGTTCGGTGACGATGTCGATGTCCCAACCCGTCAGTTGCGAGGCAAGCCGGACATTCTGGCCGCGCCGGCCAATCGCTAGCGACAACTGATCATTCGGCACCACCACTTCAATGCGCTCGGCTTCTTCGTCGAGCACCACCTTGGTGACTTCCGCCGGCGCCAGCGCATTGACGATGAAGGTGGCGGCGTCAGAGTTCCACTGGATGATGTCGATCTTCTCGCCTTGCAGTTCGCCAACCACCGCCTGCACGCGCTGGCCACGCATGCCGACGCACGCGCCAACCGGATCGATAGAGGTTTCGCGCGATTCGACGGCGATCTTGGCGCGGCTGCCCGGATCGCGGGCGACCGATTTGATGATGACGACGCCATCATAGATCTCCGGCACTTCCTGCGCGAACAGTTTGGCCATGAACTCCGGCCTGGTGCGGGACAGGAAGATTTGCGGCCCGCGCTGCTCGCGGCGCACGTCATAGATGTAAGCGCGGATGCGGTCGCCGTATTTGAACGCCTCGCGCGGCAGCTTCTCATCGCGCCGGACGATGCCTTCGCCACGGCCGAGGTCAACGATAACGTGGCCGTGCTCCTCGCGCTTGACGGTGCCGTTAACAATCTGGCCGACGCGATCCTTGTATTCGTCGAACTGCTTATCGCGCTCGGCTTCACGCACCTTCTGGAAGATCACCTGCTTGGCGTTTTGCGCGGCAACACGGCCAAACTCCAAGGGTGGCAGCAAGTCGACAAGCAGGTCGCCGATCGCGGCATCAGCCTTGCGCTTGCGGGCGGTCGCAAGGTCGACCTCGGTCGAGTCGTTCTCGACAGTTTCGACAACGGTCAATACGCGTGTCAGGCGAAGCTCGCCCGATTTAGGATCAATCGTGGCGCGAATATCGTTTTCGGCGCCGTAACGGGTTTTGGCCGCCTTTTGGATCGCGTCTTCCATAGCGGCGATGACGATCGGCCGCTCGATCGACTTATCGCGCGCCACCGTTTCGGCGATCTGCAGCAGTTCCAGACGGTTCGCACTTACGCCAACCTGGGCCATGACTCAGTCTCCAGCTTCACTGTCATTGGAATTGTCGTCGTTACCGTCGCTGCCATCGTCCACCAGGGGACCGCGGCGGCGTAAATCCTCGGCGATCAGATCATCGGTAAGCACAAGCCGTGCCGCATGCACGAGCGCAACCGGCAGGCCGATCACCACCGGCTCGGTTGAACCTGGCACCAGATCGTCAACTTCCACGCGAACCTCGCCATCCTCGAAGCCGTCGAGGCGGCCACGGAAGCGCTTGCGGCCTTCAACCGGCTCGGTCAGTTCGATCTTCAACTCATGGCCAGCCCACGACGCGAAATCGGACGCGCGCACAAGCGGCCGGTCGATGCCGGGCGATGACACCTCCAGATTGTAGGCAGTGCTGATCACGTCATGGGCGTCGAACACTGGCGACAGCCGCCGCGCGATCGTCGCGCATTCCTCGATGGTGATGCGGCCGTCGGGTCGCTCGGCCATGATCTGCACGGTCGCGCCATTGCGCCCCGAGACATGCACACGCACCAGCCGGAAACCCAGATCGACAATCACCGGTTCGGCGATCGCCGCGACTGCCGCTGCCTGACCGGTCTCGCGCATGAAGCGGCGATCCCAGTCGGGAGCTGGCACGGCAACGCTGTCGCTGCCGGGCAAATCCGGCGTGACGGCGGCGTGCGGCGTATCTGGTGTGTTGGAAACGATCAAAAGTCCCGCCTCGAGCCGCACCGTTCGGCTTGCCTCGGGTGCGGTTCAAACAAAAAGAGCGGACCCCGGCGGGGCCCACCCTCTAAAGTTGAGATGATCATGAGCCCAGCAACACTAGTGCGCCATCCCGCCGCACGCAACAGGAGTTTTGAGCACGCGGTTGGCTTTCGTTGCTTTCGTAGGCTGGGCTTCGCAAAGGGCTCAGCCCAGCCTTCGAGTGCTTACAATGGGCCAACAACCCATTATCCTAGGCTTTTCTCACAAACCTGAAATAGCAGCACTGGCGGCCCGCCTGCAGTGCCTTCTGCTCATAGCGGGTCTCTGGCCAATCGGCCGGGCGCAGCCGCCAATCCGATGGTTTACGCGCGGTCCAGGTGAAGCTGCCCTGCGTAGCAATGGCCGTCAGCATGGCACGCGCGTAGGGCGCGATGTCGGTCGCCAAGCGCAGTTCGGCCCCAAGCGTCATGACGCGGGCGAGGGCGCCGAGCGTCTCGGGCGAGGCGATGCGGCGCTTCTGGTGGCGCAGTTTCGGCCACGGGTCGGGGAACAGCACGAACACGCGGGCGAGGCAAGCCGGCGGCAAGGCCGCGAGCACGTCACGGGCGTCGCCATCGTGCAGCCGGATGTTGCCGAGGCCCTGTTCCTCGATGCCGGCTAGCGCCTTGGCAACGCCGTTGATGAAAGGCTCGCAGCCAATGATGCCGGTGCGCGGGTTCGCTGCAGCCTGCCACAGCAGGTGTTCAGCGCCACCAAAGCCGATTTCCAGCCATGTATTGTCGAGGCCCGGGAACAGGGCGTCCGGATCGATGCTCGTCGGTGATCCTGTTGCCCAACCTGTTCCGGGCAACACCCGCAAACGCGGCAGCAGTTCGGCCACCAACCGCTGTTTGCGCGGACTTAAGGACTTGCCCTGGCGGCGGCCAAACGAGCGTAAGGCCGGAGGCGCATGCGCCTCCAGGTACTCCTGCTCGGCGTCGCCATTCACCGATCAGCCAACGGCGCGCTTCAACTGGTCAGCGAGGTCCATCCGCTCCCAGGAGAAGTGGCCGGCCTTGTCCGCCTCGCGGCCGAAATGGCCAAAAGCTGAGGTGCGCGCGTAAATTGGCTTGTTCAGGTCGAGGTGTTTGCGGATGCCGCGCGGGCTCAGATCCATGATCTCGCCAAGCACCATTTCCAGCTTGCCGGCGTCGATTTTGTTCGGGTTGTCGTGCAGATCAACATAAATCGACAGCGGCTTGGCGACGCCGATCGCATAACTAAGCTGGATGGTGCATTGGTCAGCGAGGCCAGCAGCGACCACATTCTTGGCTAGGTAACGAGCAGCGTAAGCGGCCGAGCGGTCAACCTTGGTCGGGTCCTTGCCCGAGAACGCGCCACCGCCATGGGGTGCGGCACCACCATAGGTGTCGACAATAATCTTGCGGCCGGTCAGCCCGCAATCGCCATCGGGGCCGCCGATGTAGAACTTGCCCGTCGGATTGATGTGCCAGGCCGTGTCACTACCGATCCAGCCCTCGGGCAGCGCCTTGCGCACATAGGGTTCGATCACATCGCGCACGGCCTTCGACGACATATTCTCATCAAGGTGCTGATGCGAGACGACAATTTGGGTAATCCCGACGGGTTTGCCGTTCTCATAGCGGACCGTCACTTGGCTTTTGGCGTCAGGACCGAGCTGCTTTTCCTTGCCCGAGTGGCGGGCTTCTGACAGCAGCCGCAGGATCCTGTGAGCGTAGTAGATCGGCGCTGGCATCAATTCTGGCGTGTCGCGACAAGCATAGCCGAACATAATGCCCTGATCGCCGGCACCCTCCTCCTTGTTGCCGCCCGTATCGACGCCTTGGGCGATGTCGGCCGACTGGGCATGCAGCAGCACCTCGATGTTGGCTTTCTCCCAATGAAAGCCGTCCTGCTCGTAGCCGATGTCCTTGATCGCCATGCGCGCTGTATGCGCGATCCAATCCTTGGTCACGTGCGCCGGACCCCGCGTTTCGCCGGCAATCACCACGCGGTTGGTGGTGGCCAGCGTCTCGCATGCGCAGCGCAATTGCCACGGATCAAAGCCGGCCTTCGGACCCTCGCTGAAGAACAGGTCGACAATCTCGTCGGAGATCCGATCACAAACTTTGTCGGGATGACCTTCGGAGACCGATTCGCTTGTGAACAAAAACGACTTGCGCGACATAATAGTGTGCTCCTCGACGTCACCGGCCTGCAATTCCGCTGTCATCTGGCAGGCAGCGGGACGTGGGTCAAGCAGCCCGATTCGCGCACCCCCGGACTTGCCCCCAGGTGTTACGTATCGGCTGCGGGACCTGACAATGAGCGGACCAGTTCGACGATGCTGCGGCGCACCTTGGGGTCATCGATGCGCACGAAGTGCCTATTCAACTCAAGACCCTCGCGGGTGTTGAGGAAATCGGCAATGAAAGCCTCAGTCTCCGGTTCGCCAAAACCAGGATTCGCTGGACCACGCTGCGCCATCGCCAGCTCATCGTAGAAGAACTGAATTGGCACGCTGAGCACCTGTGACAGCTTGTATAGCCGGCTGGCGCCAATCCGGTTGACGCCCTTCTCGTACTTCTGGATCTGCTGAAACGTCAGTCCCATCATCTCGCCGAGCTTTTCCTGGCTCATACCGACCAGCATGCGCCGCAGCCGCATGCGGTTGCCGACATGAATGTCGACCGGGTTGACGCGGCGCGGATTAACGGTCTCGCCGCCCTCTGGTTCAGGTGCTCTCTCGGTAGCCACGGCCTGTTCTCCTTGCACCCAGTTGGCGCACCTGCTGGTTTGAACCGTTAGGGCGGCGCGGTTCCGGACGTCAAGGAACGTGGCCTGTCGCGCGTTCCTATGCTGTGCCAGATCAGCAGCAGGAGTACCAACATTATGCTAAACGGCAGGTCGCCAGTACGGGCAAAAAGTGTTGGCGGCAGCGCGGCAGGCAGCTGCGTATCGATGCTGCCTTTGGTCTCCAGCGGCAGGGAATGAACGTACCGGCCGTAAGGATCGATCACGGCGGAGATGCCTGTGCCTGCCACCCGGATCAGCGGCAGGCCTTCTTCAACCGCGCGGACGCGAGCCGCGTGCAGATGCTGGTAGGGCCCGGTGCTGATGCCGAACCAGGCGTCGTTGGTTGCATTGAGCAGCCAATCGGGCCGGTCGGCGCGGTCGGTGACGGCTCCAGGAAAGATCACTTCATAGCAAATCAGCGGGCTGAAAGCCGGCAGGCTGCCGATGCGCA
>JANNSA010000729.1:0-2777 GCA_031402115.1 Hyphomicrobiaceae bacterium
GTTGCCGCTTGATGCATTTCGCAGTCTTGACAGTCGAAGGTCGCGGTCCCTATATCCGCGACTGTTGCGCCGTTGATCGAAGATCACGGCGCTTGGCGGGATAGCTCAGCTGGTTAGAGCGGCGGAATCATAATCCGTAGGTCCCCAGTTCAAGTCTGGGTCTCGCTACCATATTTTTCAATGAGTTAGAAGAAATTAATTCGACTGCTGATGATGAAATTGGTAGCAAATAGGTAGCATAATCGCGTGTGTTATGGGGCACCACGAGGTGCAGCTATGTGCATGCAGTGCGGCATAGCTTGATCGTCACCAGGCACACGTGGGGATAACTTCCCGCTAGGCCCACCTCAAGCTTGCTACACTACAGCAATGCCTGACATAGCGCGCCATGACGCGCCACAGCCCGACGACGTACGACATACCCTGACAGTGCGCGACGTGGAGAAACTTCTTGCCGCCGCCAGCGTGCAGCGCTCGCATCGGCACGTTCTTCGCCTTTGCCAATCCGGAATGCTTGATGCGGTGAAAATTCCCGGCGGTCCAAGTGGCGAAGAATGGTATGTCACGCCGGCATCGGTGCCGAAAGCCATTGGCGATCTCAAGCAGATCGATGCGCAGCGAGCGCGCCGTAGCACGGCACAGCCGGCTACGGCGGACCACGGCACACCAGAAATACCGAATGAAATAAGCCCCGACACAGCCGGCCATGGCGTGCCCCAGCCCGACGTGACCGAGGTTAGGAATATTGCTGACAGGGGAGTGACAGAGCCTGCCATAGCGCGCTATGGCGCGGCAGACACCGACATCTACGAGCATCCATATGTAAAACGGTTGGAGGAGCGGGTGGAAAAATGGGAGGCGAAGTACGAAGCCCAAGTACGACGTACCGAGGAGATCCAGATCAAAGGTACCCAGCAACTCCTGGAACTGCAACGCATGACAGCGGTCGGCAATAGCCAGACCCTCGCCGACTTCATGCTCAAAGCCAAAGACTGGATACTCGGGCCTGGTGAACCAGAGCGAAAGCCGGTGGAAGCGCCACCAAACGCTTGAGGCTTATCAACTGTTGATAACTGAAACGGCAGGGGAGTCGGGGGCTATACTGATGGTATGGACCACATCGGCGGCCACCTCGAAAAGATCGAGCAGAACATGAAGCTCAATACCGCCGATCCGATCGCGCGGTACGGCTTCACGCAGCTGCCGAATTTTATCCTCCGCAATCCCGAGCTGTCGGCCAACGCCAAGACCGCATACTCACTGTTGCTCAGCTATGCCTGGCACAACAGCCTTTGCTTTCCCGGTCAGGAACGTCTCGCCGAACACATGGGCACGCACGTCTCCACGATCAGTCGCGCCATCACTGAGCTTGAGGATTGCTCGCTCATCGAAATCGAGCGCCGTGGTCAGGGCAAGACCAACTTCTACACCATCAATTTCGTGGTCAAGAAGAAGTCACGCAAATCCTGACTTGCACCGGTGCAAGTCAGGATTTGCACAGGGTCAAGCCTAGAATTGCACGGGCGCAAATCACTCTATATAAGAATATGCATTGAAGAATACAAAGATAAACATACACAGCAATACGAATGCACTTATAAAATAGAAAACGGCCGAAAACTTGACTTTTCTAGGATTTGTGTCGTGAAACAAATCTTGTGCGACACGACAAGTAATCCCGCAAATACTATCGGACACGGGTACATACGTGGGTACAAACATGATATGTACCCCTATTGCCGCCAAAAGATGAGATATATCAATGGCCCCGCGTCGGGCTAACCGCCCGACCTCGCGTCTTTTTCACGTCCCCAATCTCTTTTCCTCTCCCGAATGCAACACGTGCATCGGATGCCAGCTCGGCAAGCTCCTGGCATGTGTGCGGCCGGTACGGCCAGTGTGAACAAGATGATGGGATTAGAAGCTGGCCAAAGCAGAGCAGCCACGAGGTCGGGCGATATACGCCGGTCCCAACGGTGCTCGCGTCGACCGGTGACTTTCCAGCCCGACGCGGGGCTCAAGCAACCGCGCGCTACGAAAAGTCTGCGGCAAAATCTCGCTCGCGACTGTTTTGGATTTCAGCAATCGAGCCCGCGAGTAAAAACGAAAGCACGACCTGCTCACGAAACGGAAAATCTGAGTTGGTCCTCCCCCACTGATCACACAAACCGGCCCAGCACGGTCGTAGCCAAAACCACCGACATGCCGATTACCAGGATCGGCGTGCGGCCAGCGTGTGTCTTCGTTTGGGTAACCGCTACGGTGTTCTACTTCCGGTTCTGGGTGGGGAAACTTAGCCCTGGAACTGCCGCAAGTGGCCCTCTTCGACGTTTGCGTATCTCGACGGCCACGGACGGTATTGAGGGGTCCAGCGGACGCGCTTGTCAAGAATTCACTGGAGTGGCAGCTTACTGGGGACGTGCGGGCGTCAGCCGGTCGATGCCGCAACGTCGATTCTGTCGAGTCGCCCGGAGGAATTTCACCCCCGGGCGCTCCCAGAACCGTACGTGAACCTCTCGATTCATACGGCTCCCGATGTCCGGCCGTTGCCATGGCATAATGGCCAATGCGCGAAGAGCTGCGGGTGCGCCCGGCGGAACCGGTCGAACCAATCTCTCGCACCTTTGGTCTGATGAACCATCCGCTTGAATTTGCGTCGGGCCCATCGAATGACATAGGCATCGATCCGCCTCAGGGTCGGACGCAACTGCGTCTGATAGAAGTGACTGTAGTAGGTGTCAAAAGCGTCGGCGCCCGTGATGAGGTCATTTTCGCGG
>JANNSA010000730.1:0-23795 GCA_031402115.1 Hyphomicrobiaceae bacterium
CGCGCGACAATCCGGTCGCTGAGGCTATTGCACTGGATGGCCTGGGGCGTGGCTGGGCGACCATTGAGCAGGCGGTTGCCGAGGGTTTCAACAGGTCCGCGCGCCGTGAAATGATGATCGCGGCGTTGCATGGTGGACTGACGTTCCAGAAAGGCCTGGGCGCCGTGCACGCTTTGTCGCATCCGCTCGGCGGCTTGGGCGAACCCGCGCTGCACCACGGCATGCTGAACGCGGTGCTGCTGCCGCACATAATGCGCTTCAACGCCAACGCCTGCGGTGAAAAGTATGCGCGGCTGCGGCAAGTCTTGCGGCTGTCTGCCAACGCCGATCTGGCAGCCGCCGTCCATGATCTCGTTGGACGCCTGCATTTGCCGCGCACGCTGCGGGCCATGGGGGTAGTCGACAGCGTGTTTCCACACATTGCCAGAGGCGCGATTGCTGATCACTCAAGCCTGACCAACCCGCGACCAGCGAGCGAGGCGGACTACAGCGCCCTGTTGCACGCGGCACTTGATTGACAAGGTATGGCACCACTATGCGCGCGATCGTGATTGGGGCGGGGGTCATCGGCTTGGCTGCGGGACGGGCGCTGGCGCGGGCTGGCCATGAAGTGATCATCGCCGAAGCGGCGACTGCGATCGGCACCGTCACATCATCGCGCAACAGCGAGGTGATCCATGCCGGCATGTATTATCCGGCGGGGTCGGTGCGCGCCGCCTTGTGCGTCGAGGGCCGGCGGGCGCTGGTCGAGTACTGTGATGCGCATGGCGTTGCTTACGCCCTCTGCGGCAAGCTGATCGTCGCGGTCACCGGACCGGAGATCGCACAGATCGAGGCCATTCAGCAGCGCGGCACCGGCAATGGCGTCGAGGAGTTGACGCTGATCGACGGCGAGCGAGCCCGCGTCCTGGAGCCAAACCTCGCTTGCGTAGCGGCGCTGCTGTCACCGCAAACCGGCGTGCTCGACAGCCATGCCTACATGATTGCCCTGCAGGGTGACTTTGAGGACGCGGGCGGGGTCGTTGCGTTCGCCACCCCATTTCTGGGCGCTGAACCGAGTTCGGGCGTTTGGCAAGTTCGCTTTGGTGGCCAGGAGCCAATGACGCTGCCGGCCGAAATCCTGGTCAATGCCGCTGGTCTATCGACCTGGGATGTAGCGCGCGCCATCACTGGATTTCCGCCAGCGCAGATCCCGGCGCGCGTGTTCGCCAAGGGCAATTACTTCGCGCTCGCGGCTAAGGCGCCGTTCCGGCACTTGATCTATCCGGCGCCTGTCGAAGGCGGGCTTGGCACCCACATGACGCTCGACCTGAGCGGCCGCGCCAAGTTCGGACCGGACGTGGAATGGCTCGGCGACGCCGATCCAGCGGCGATCGACTATCGGGTGAAGCCGGAGCTAGCGGCGTCATTTGAAATCGCCATCCGTCGCTATTGGCCGGCGCTGCCGGACGGCGGGCTGGTGCCGGACTATGCCGGCGTCCGCCCCAAGCTCAGTGCGCAGGGCGAACCCGCCGCCGACTTCCTGATCCAAGGCCCGGCAGTTCACGGCATGCTTGGCCTGGTCAACCTGTTTGGTATCGAAAGCCCCGGACTGACCGCCTCACTTGCCATCGCCGATCGTGTGTTGGATCTGGGGACATAATGTTCAGCTTCGGCGCGACGAACGGGACTTCGTAACTTAGGTCACGGATTGCCGAGGCTGAACATCATGTCCCCCGGCACTAGCGCATCGCTTCGCGCATCTCAGCTTCGCGGCGTTGCTCGCCGAACTTGGTGATCAGCGATGCGGCGATCACGGCGCAGGTGACGATCAGCACCAGGATTGTGGAAATCGCATTGATCTCCGGCTTCACGCCAAGCCGCACCGAGGAATAGATCTGCATCGGCAGTGTTGTAGCGCCGGGCCCGGTGGTGAAGCTGGAGATCACCAGATCGTCGATCGACAGGGTGAACGCCAGCATCCAGCCCGAGACGACCGCCGGCAGGATGATCGGCAGCGTTACGACGAAGAACGTCTTGGTGGGCGAGGCGCCGAGGTCGAGCGCGGCTTCTTCGAGGCTCTTGTCAAAGGTTACAAGCCGCGACTGCACAACGACGGCAACGAAGCACAGTGTGATGGTGATGTGCGCCAGCACGATGGTCCAGAAGCCGCGCTCGAAGTCGATCGACACGAACAGCAGCAGCAGCGCCAGTCCGGTGATGATCTCGGGCATCACCAACGGCGCGTAGACCATACCGTTGAACAGCGTCGAGCCACGATAGCGGCCAAACCGCACCAGCGTGATGGCGGCGAGCGTGCCAAGCACCGTCGCCACTGTCGCCGACAGCAGGCCGACCCGCAGTGTTACCCAAGCGGCATCAAGGAGCTGCTGATCGTGCAGCAGCTCGGCATACCATTTGGTCGAGAAACCGGCCCACACCGCGACGCTGCGACCAGCATTGAACGAGTAGATGATAAGCAGCAGGATTGGGATGTACAGGAACGCGAAGCCGAGGGCGATCGATACGGCGTTGAAGGTGGAGAAGCGTCTCATGGGTCAGCTCCGGAAGGCAGAAGGCAGCGGTTGGCAGGCAGCAGGCAGCGGGAAAGGCCGAGCGACTATCGAACCGACGGCGCGCACTTCAGTACTGCCCCGCTGCCTGCTGCCCGCCAACCATTGCCTAAACTTAGCCATGCGCGCCGCCGCCACGGCCCTGCTGGTTCTGGAAGATCATGATCGGCACCACCAGAAGCGCCAGCAGGATGACCGCAACAGCGGAAGCCGCCGGCCAATCGCGGTTGGCGTAGAACTCTTCCCACAACGTCTTGCCGATCATCAGCGTATCGGAACCGCCGAGCAGATCGGGGATCACGAACTCGCCGACGACGGGAATGAACACCAGGAAGCAACCGGCGATGACGCCCGGCAGCGACAACGGGAAGGTGATCTTCCAGAACGACTGAATCGGTGGACAACCGAGATCGGCGGCTGCTTCCAGCAGCGTATCGTCCATCTTTTCCAGCGCCGCATAAAGCGGCAGGATCATGAATGGCAAGTAGGAATAGACGATGCCGATATAGACCGCATAATTAGTCTGCATGATCGACAAGGGCTCGATGCCGAACAGTCCGAGAAATTGATTGAGGAACCCCTCCTGCGACAGGATGCCGATCCAGGCATAGATTCGGATTAGGAAGCTGGTCCAGAACGGCAGGATCACCAGCATCAGCAGCGTCGCCCGCCAGCGCGACGGCGCGCGCGCCATGCCATAGGCCATCGGATAACCAATCAGCAGCGCCAGCAGAGTCGATACCAAGGCGATCCAGACGCTCGACAAATAGGCGTTGACGTAGAGGCTATCCTGAATGATGCGCAGGTAGTTCTCGGCTGTGAACTCCGGCAGCTTCTCCCAGACTTCCGCGACGCTGTTGAACACGGGCGAATAGGGTGGCTGCGCGATCTCGCTGGTCGAGAACGACATGCGCAAAACGATCAGGAACGGGATCAAGAAGAACGCCAGCATCCAGGCATAAGGGATAGCGACCGGCAGCCAGCGCGACACGCGTTCCCACAACTTGCGGATCGTCATCACCGTAACAAGTCCGGTGCCTGGCACGTTACTCACCGCCATGACGGGCCTCCGCTGGTGTCGATTGCCTTCGGGTTGCGTGATGGGCCGTGACGTATTGTCGTCATCCAGGCAAAGGCCAGGATCCCTGCAACCACCCGCGCAAGCTGCTCAAGAGATTTGGCACACGCACGCCACACCGCTGGCGAAGCATCTGCGGAACCTGGCGCGGGTCCCGGCCCTCGCTGGGATGACGACAAGGGGTGTGGCGGGGCTGCAGCTGTTCTCATCGCGTCAGCACCACGCCGGCTTCGCGCGACCAGGTCAGCCAGACCTTGTCTTCCCAGCTGATCGGCCGCTCGACCAGGCGCGTGGTGTTGGCAACCGACGAGCGCACGACTTGGCCGTTGCCAAGCTTGACGTGGTAGACGGACAGATCGCCAACATAGGCGATGTCATAGACTTCGCCTGGCGCGGCGTTGATCGAGCCGTCGGCCGGCGGGTCAAGACTGATGCGCACCTTCTCGGGCCGCAGCGCTACCCAAGCGGTGTCGCCCTTGTTGACGACGGTGTCGCTGACGATTTCCATCGGGTTCAGACCGCTCGCTTCGACGCGGATCGTGCCGCCCGCAGCGTTGGCGACCCTGCCTTCCAACAGATTGATGTTGCCTATGAAATCAGCGACGTAGCGGTTGTTGGGATGCTCGTAGATTTCTGAAGGCGATGCCACTTGGATGAGTTTGCCGTGGTCCATGACGCCGATCCGGTCGGCGACTGTCATTGCCTCCTCCTGATCATGGGTGACGATCAGGAAGGTCAGCCCAACCTTCTGCTGCAGGTCCATCAGTTCGAACTGGGTTTCCTCGCGCAGCTTCTTGTCGAGCGCTGCCAGTGGCTCATCCAACAACATCACCTTGGGCCGCTTGGCCAGTGCCCGGGCTAGCGCCACGCGCTGCCGCTGGCCGCCGGATAATTGGTGCGGCTTGCGCTTGGCGAATTGCTCCAGCTTGACCAGCTTCAGCATTTCCTGCACGCGCGCCTCGATTTCGCCGGCCGGTAAGCCATCCTGCTTCGGCCCGAACGCGATGTTCTTCTCGACGGTCATATGCGGGAAGATGGCGTAGGACTGGAACATCATGTTGACGGGGCGCCGGTAGGGTGGCCGGTCGGCCATGTCCTCGCCCGCCAACAGCACCTGGCCGGTGGTCGGCTGCTCGAAGCCGGCAAGCATGCGCATCAGAGTGGTCTTGCCGCAGCCCGACGGCCCCAGCAGCGCGAAGAACTCGCGCTCATAAATGCCCAGCGAAACATCGTTGACAGCGGTGAAATCACCAAAGCGCTTGATGATGTTCTTGAACTCAATCAATGGCTTCTGCGTAGGGTCGTTCCAGGGCGCAAACTTGCGCCGCACAGGTCCCAAGGTCTTCGCCGACATGATCTCTCCCTGGCCTTGCCCCTGCTCAGGACGTAAGCCTACCAACACAAGCGAACGGCCCGCAAGCATTTGTGATCACGGAGGACAGAAGTCGGGGGTGGGGCGGCGATCAGATGGTCCGTCGCCATAGCGGCCGCTCACGGTGGCAAGGCTGCCAGCTCGGCACGCGCCTCGGCGAGCACGCGGGTCTCTTGACCATTGCGTTCGGAGTCGGCGACCAGCGCTTCCAACAGAGCGATGGTGCGGCCGAGATTGGCGCGAGCGTCATCCTTGGCCCGCGCCAGCGACCAATGCTGGTTGGCCAGCGCCAGTTGGCGGTCACCGTCGTCCGGCTGCCGGCGCACCCAGCGTTCGGCGACGTCGCGCGCCTTGCGCCATTCGGCGATGCTGTCCTGAGTTCGCTTCTCGCGGTGGAACAGAAAGGCCAGCTCCTGATGCGCGGAGAGGCTGATCCGATCTGCTCGATCCTGATCGGCAGCGGGGAATGGCGCCGCCAGCATCGCCACCAGGCGTTGGCGCACCGCGATGGCGACGGCAACCGCGCCGGAACCAACGTGAATTTCCGCGAGATCGTTGAGCGCCGACGCCAGATCAAGCCGGCGCGCGGCGTTACCCGGCTCGCCCTTCGCCAGTGTTTCGTATTTCGTCAGAGCCGCCTGCATCGCCGCAAGCGCAGGGCGCCATTTCTGTTGCGCTGCCAGGGCAGTCGCCAGACTGTCCTCGACTTCGGCCAATTGCCAGAATCGGTATGACGACGCGTCCTGCGGTGACTTTGCGAGTGCTACGAGCGCAGCAATGAATGTCGACTCGGCCTCGACTGGCCGATTGGCGGCGAGATCAAGTCGGCCAAGTTCCAATTGAGCGCGGGCCAAAGCTGCGAAAATGCCCGGCTCTTCTGGAACATCACCAGCTAGGCCCTGTAGCACCCCGACGGCGCGCATTTGTGCGATCCGGGACTGCATAGCCTCTTGGTCTGGCAGCAGTCTCGCCCACAATTCAAGCGCCGCCGCGAGCTTGCGCCGTTCCTTCAGCCCTTGTCCGGCTAAGGATGTGCCGGCAGCACTGCTGCGAAGCAGCGACTCGCGATATCCTACCAGTTCGGCGCTCAGCATGTCGACTTCGAGGCCGACGCTCACGTCGGATCTGGCCAGGAACTCAGTTACATCCGCCAGGGTCGAAAGTCCGTCGAGATCGCCGGGGTCTGCCGCGGAGTCCTGGGCGGCTTCATACGCCTTAACGTGCTTATGCCAGCCCGTATCCTTGTCGCCAGCGGCAAACGCAGTGTCGCCCTGCTGGCGCAAGCCATGGACGACGAAGACCAGCCGCTCCCGCGCCAAATTCTCAAGGCGATCAATCTCGGCATTGGCGGCTTCGAGGCTGGTGAATTCGGCCGCCGCGACCCTGGTTGCGGCAGGCCACCATGCCAAAGCGCCGATCAACGCCGAAATCAGCAAGGCGCTTCTGAAGGTGATGACCATGCACACCAGCCCGTGGCAAAGTGGATGTGCTCAACTTATACGATCGGCACGCTGACGCAAATCGCGCTCCGTTCACTCGTGTTCTGGCCCGATCACTGGATCCCGGGAAAGGCCGTCATCCCGGCCAAGGCCAACCCCCCTCGGCAGGGTTCCGCGAGCGCATCGCCAGCGATGCGGCGAGGCCTTGCCATTTCGCTGGCGAAGCGCTCGCTTAGCCCTACGTGGGTCCCGACTGCGTCGGGATGACGGGTTTTCGTTATGATCCTGCAGGTATTAAAAAGCCATTTGTCTAAACAGGAGCCTGACGCAGGACTTGCCCGTTAATTGACTCAAGCCATCCTTGAAAACAACTACGCCCGGCCAAAAGCCGGGCGTCCAATGGTTTTCGAGCCATGCGCTGATTTCAGCGGGCGAACCGTTTGACCATCGCCAACTCAGCCGCGCTTCATCTTACGCCAGGTGCTGGTCAGATCGCGCTGGGACTTCTTGTCGTAGATGGTCGAAGACCAGAGCTTGTCGACCGTTGACATCGGCGGATAGACGTTCGGGTTGTCGAAGATCGCCTTGTCGACCATCTTCTGTGACGCCAGGTTGCCGTTGGCGTAGCCGATGAAGTTGGAAGCCTTGGCGATGACGTCCGGCCGCATCATGTAGTTGATGAAGGCGTGGGCGTTGTCGGCGTTTGGCGCGTCGGATGGGATCGCCATGTTGTCGAACCACATCAACGTTCCTTCTTTCGGGATCGTGTACGAGATCTCGACCTTCTTGCTGTCATCCGTCAGCGTCTTGTTCTTTTCCTCGGCGCGCGTCTTGGCGATCGAGAAGTCGCCTGACCAGCCGTAGACGACGCAGACATCACCATTGGCGATGGCGTTGATGTATTCCGACGAGTGGAACTTGCGGATGTTCGGACGGATCTTGGCGAAGTGCTCAGCCGCCTTCTTGAAATCGTCCGGATTAGTCGAATTCGGACTGAGGCCGAGATAGTTCATCACGGCTGGGATAATTTCGTCGGGCGAGTCCAGCATCATGACGCCGCACTTCTTAAACTTCGCGACGAGTTCGGGGTCGAACACCATTTTCACCGAATCGATCGGTGCGTCTGGCATGATCGCCTTGACCTTGGTGAGGTTCACACCAACACCGGAAGTGCCCCACATGTAGTTCACGGCATAATCGTTGCCGGGGTCGTACTTCGCCAGCCGCTCATTGACCGTCGGCCACAGGTTGCTCATGTTGGTAAGCTTGGCTTTGTCCAGCTTCTGGAACACGCCGGCCTTAATCTGACGCGCCAGGAAGCCACCGGTTGGCACAACAACGTCGTAGCCCGACTTACCGGCCAGCAGCTTCGTCTCCAACGTTTCATTGGAATCGAACACGTCGTACTTGACCTTGATGCCGGTCTCTTTCGTGAAGTCGTCGAGCACTACTGGATCGATATAGTCCGACCAGTTGTAGACGTTCACCACCTTGTCCTGCGCCGTGGCCGGAGCGGCCGCGACGATGGTCAGTGTTGCCACTGCGGCGCCCAGCGCCACAAGCGTCACAACTGAGAATGCACTGTGTTTCAGGTTCACCACTTTTGTCGGTTCCTCACCTCTGTTACCGGCCTCCCTAAGTCGGGCTCGGTTGACGACTTCATTAACCTTGCGTCCCCGCTGTGATCACTTAGGATATGCTGCGGGCAATCACAACGTCGGCGACTTCAGACTTTCGTGTTTAGTTTCGG
This sequence comes from Hyphomicrobiaceae bacterium, assembly GCA_031402115.1. GTDB lineage: Bacteria > Pseudomonadota > Alphaproteobacteria > Rhizobiales > Hyphomicrobiaceae > JANNSA01. The sequence goes on from JANNSA010000730.1 coordinate 8,192, forward strand.
CGGCCTACGTGATCCACGAGGCAGGATTGGCCTGCCCATTGATTGCGTCGGCATCACGGCATGGTCCATAGACGAGTGACTTGTATTCAGACGCGCTTTGGCGCGGCGCGCAAGGGTTGCAGAGGTCGCGGATGTCAGCCCGGGTTCTACCTGCCGTCACGGCCATGACGCGCGCCGATCCGATCGGCTCGGAAGATGTGCCGCAGCATGAGCGGGTCTATCGTATCCTGCGGCACCGCATTCTGACGGGTGGCTTTCTGCCAGGCAAGTCAGTGACCCTGCGCGGCATCGCCCAACAACTCGACGTCAGCCCGATGCCCGTGCGTGAAGCCGTGCGCCGGTTGATCGCCGAACGCGCCCTCGACATGCACGACAACCGCCGCGTCTCGGTGCCGGCCATGACGGCTGCAAAGTTCAATCAGATCGTGTTCGCCCGCCGCGCCTTGGAGCCCGAACTGGCGGCGCGGGCGTTGCCGCATTGTGGCCCGGCTGCGATCGCAGATCTGGAATCTCTCGACGCCAGCATCGACCAATGCATGCAGAATGGCGATACTGAGGGTTATTTGCGCTTCAACCAGCAGTTCCACTTCACAATCTACCGGTTAGCTGAGGCTGACATGCTGCTCAGCCTGGTCGAGAGCACTTGGCTGCAGTTCGGTCCGTTCATGCGCATGGTCTATGGCCGTTTCGGCACCGCCAATTTGATCGATCAGCATGTGCTCGCCATCGCCGCAGTGCGCGCCCAGGACGAGGCCGCCCTGCGCAAGGCGATCAGCGAAGACATCATGCAAGGCATGCGCTTCATCGGCGAGGCGGCGCTCAGGCAGGATTAGCCGGTAATAGCAGGCGGCCGATATAGGGCGGCAGCGCGAAAGCCGCCTGGTGCACTGCCGGCGTGTAGTAACGCGTCAGCAGGGCGTCAGCGGTGGCGCGGTGCGACAGGTCTTCCAGTTTCAACTGGCGCAAAGACGCGTCATCGGTCGCCCAGCCGAACGCCATTGGGCCGCCAGCATAAGTCGGTATGGTCGCGAGGTAGCAACTGGCGTCGCTGAACAGACTGCGGAAATGGGCCATCGACTGCTGCAACTCGGCGGCCTGCATGAACGGCACGCCGTTCTGCGTTACCAGCACGCCGCCGGGATTCAGGCAGCGCTTGCAGTTGGCGTAGAAGCCGGCGCTGAACAGCACGGCGCCCGGCCCATGCGGATCGGTAGAATCAACCAGGATGGCGTCGAACCATTGGTCGGTCTCAGCGACGAAGCGGGCGCCATCGCCGATCACAGTGTCAACGCGCTCGTCGCTGAGGGCGCCGTTGGAGATTTCGGGGAAGTACTTCAGCGCCATATCGATCACCGTGCGGTCCAGTTCGCACAACACGGCCCGCTCGATGCCGGGATGCTTCAACACCTCGCGCAGTATGCCGCCATCGCCGCCGCCAACCACCAGCACCCGCTTGGCCCGTTCGCCAAGCGCCACCAGCGGCACATGCGCCATCATCTCGTGATAGATGAACTCGTCGGCAGTGGTGACCTGCACTGCACCGTCCAGCACCATGACGCGGCCGAGCCGCTCGTTCTCAAAGATCACCAGATGCTGATGCTCAGTGCGGTCCTCGAAAAGCACCTGACTGACAGCGAGGCGCTGGCCCCACTCCGGATAAAGTGTTTCGTCGATCCAACGGGTCATGAGCGGTCTCGATTGATGAACGGCGGCGGACGGGAACCATAGACCGCCCGTCACCGCCGCCAAAGTCTCAATCGGAAGCTTACGCAACATTCGCTGCGGCGGAAGCCTATGCGGCCTTCGCCGTATCTAAAGCCTATGCGGCCTTCGCCGCTGTGGCCCAGTCCTGGCGGTCCATGCTGTCACCGCGCTGATGCTCGATGACATTGACACGGCTGGCGTCAAACGCCTCGCGCAGCACTTCGATGGCCAGATGCGGCTGTGCGTCACCGCACATGAACACATCAAACGCCGCATAACCGGCTTCCGGCCACGAATGCACGCTGATATGCGATTCCGCCAGCACTGCCACGCCCGACACGCCGCCATTGGGCGTGAAGTGATGCAAGTGGATGTGCAGCAACGTGGCGCCCGCTACCGCGACGCAGCGGCGCAACGAAGCTTCCATCAGAGCGATGTTATCGAGCTGTTTGGCCCCAAACAGATCGATGATCAGATGCGTTCCGGCAAAGCGCACGCCATCGCGTTCGATGAAGTAGTCTCTTCGATCTTCCGTCTCGGAGGCAAGGGCCGGTACTGAGGTGTCCGCCGTATCCATCCCGAGTTGGAAGAGGGTGTCTGTCTTAGACATAAGCGACCTCCCCAACAGGGCACGCGGCGAGACAACCCCGCCGCTATGAACCACACAATATGGAGTGTGATTGTGTTGTGCGCAAGATTATTAGCCAATCAGGATTTATAATTTCGCACAGCGTGGATGCGGCGCCAAGCGCCCCGACATTGCCTACGCCGTTAGCTTGTCCGAGCCGCTGCCCAGCCTTGTGCCGGCGATGCGCTCGATCTCCAGCAGCAGAGCGCCATGGTCGGTGTCACCAAAGCCGCGATCGACGAGGGACTGGAACAGCTCGGTGACCTTGCTGGCAAACGGCAAGGTGATGCCGGCATCGCTGGCGGCGGCCAGGACGGTGCGTAAGTCCTTCAGTTGCAGCTTAGTCGGGCCGCCAGCGACGAAATCGCGGGTCAGCATGCGGCCGCCGTGCTGTTGCAGGATCTTGCTGTCGGCAAAGCCACCCGTCAGCGCCTCGCGCACCTTGGCCGGGTCAGCGCCACCGGCCTCGGCCAGCAGCAGCGCCTCTGAAACGGCGCCGATGGTGACCGCGACAATGATCTGATTGCACAGCTTGGACAATTGGCCGGAGCCGGCGGGGCCTACCAGGGTTGGCCGTCCAAGTTGCTTGAGCACGGGTTCGGCGCGAGCGAAATGCTCGAGCAAACCGCCCGCCATGATCGCCAACGTGCCGTTCTCGGCGCCGATCGGACCGCCTGACACGGGAGCATCGATGGCGCCAATGCCGAGTGCCGCCAGCCGTTCGGCGTGGTCGCGGGCAACCGGCGGTGGAATGGAACTCATGTCCACCACGAGAGCGCCCTGCTTCAGCGCGACGGCCGCGCCAGCCGCTCCGAACAGCACGTCCGCGACGCTTGGGCCGTCCGACAACATCGGGATGACGAGATCGCAGCCGCTAGCGGCGGCGGCCGGCGTATCCCCGACCTTGGCGCCGAGCGCTGCCAATGGCTCGGTTTTGGCGCGACTGCGGTTCCAGACGGCGACATTGTACCCAGCGGCAAGTAACCGCTTGGTCATGCGGCTGCCCATGATGCCAGTGCCCAGCAGCGCGATTGCGCGTATGTCGGTCATGCTGCTGATCCTTGCGTATTGATGCCCCAGGGCGCGGCCCAGCCCAGTCCGGCAGCGGTGCTGCTGCGTGGCCGGTACTCGCAGCCAACCCAGCCGGCATAGCCGAGCTCATCAATCCTGGCGAGCAGATGCGGCCAGTTCACTTCCTGGGAAGCATCTGGCTCATGACGGCCCGGCACGCCCGCGATCTGGACGTGGCCAATCAAGGCCTGGTGTTTCTCGAAGGAGGCGAGCAACTGGCCTTGCATCATCTGCAAGTGGTAGGCGTCAAACTGCAGCCGTACGGCGTCATGGCCAACCGCTGCGACGATGTCCAGTGCCGCGCCGAGCGAGCCAACCAGGTAGCCCGGAAAGTCCGTTGGGTTGAGCGGTTCCAACAGCAGCGTCACACCGGCGCTTGCCGCCAACGGCGCGGCCCAGCTCAGATTGGCGCGCATCGTCGCCTGGTAGCGTGCTGGCTCGGCACCGGCCGGCACTAAGCCTGCCATCACATGCAGGCGCGGACAGTGCAACGCAGCGGCATAGTCAAGCGCTGTGGTCAACGAACGTCGGAACTCATCTTCGCGGCCCGGCAGGCCGGCAATACCGCGCTCACCGGACTGCCAATCCCCCGGCGGCGCGTTGAACAGCACCTGCTGCAAGCCTTCGCCCGCCAGGATGCGCGCTAACTCGGCTTTGTCCTCGGCATAAGGGAACAGGAATTCCACGGCCGAAAAGCCATGCCGGCGCGCCGCCGCGAAGCGCTCCAGAAACGCTAGGTCCGTGAACAACATCGAGAGGTTGGCGGCGAGTCGCGGCATCGCGGCGCTTCCTTAAGAACTAGGTGGTGGGGCCTCTGGCGAACTCAGGCCGTAGGGCGCGATACAGGTGGCGAAAGCGGTTGAGGCCTTCCGCATAGCCAGCGTGATTGCCGGCATTCGGTTCGAACCGGTCCAGGACCGGTGGCTTGGTCGCGATCGTTTCTGGCCGGTTGCTGGTCACCGCCATCAGAGCTAACCGTGCCGCGCCAAACGCCGGGCCTTTGTCTGCCCCTTGGAAGCGCTCGACAGTTAGCCCGGTGACGTCCGCCACGATCTGCATCCAGAAGGCGCTACGTGTGCCGCCGCCAACAGCGCCAATCACGCTGAGTGGACTGCCTGCTGAAACTAGGCAATCGCGCGATTCTGCAATCGAGTAAGCGACTCCTTCAAGCACCGCTTGGACGATCGCGCTGGCGTCCGTCGCGCCGTCCATCCCGAATAGCACGCCGCGCGCGTTGGCATCATTGTGCGGCGTCCGTTCGCCCGCGAGGTAAGGCAAGAACAAAAGCCGGCCAGGGCCGCGATAGCGTGTGGCGGCCCCGGCCAGTAGTGTTTCGATATCGGTTCGCCCCAGCACGCTGGCCAGCATCGACAGCGGACTTGCGCCATTCAGCATCGCCGCGATCTGGCACCAACGCTCCGGCAGTCCATGCGCGAAAGCGTGGATCAAGGTTTCAGGTTGCGGCCGGTACGTGTCGGTCGTCACGAACAGCTGAGCCGAGGTGCCAAGCGACAGATAGGCATCGCCAGCGTTGACGAAGCCGATGCCAATACCGCCCGCCGCCGCATCGCCCGCGCCTGCCGCCATGACGGTATTGGGATCAAGTCCGAGTTCAGCCGCCACGGCGGGACGCAACCGCCCGCTGACCGCATTCCCCTCCAGCAAGCGCGGCAGCCAGCCTGGATCGGCGCCTGAAGCGGCCATCAGGTCGGGTGACCAGTTCCGTGTCGCCTGATCCAGCCACAATGTGCCAGCGGCGTCAGCCATGTCTGTCGCCGCTTCACCGGTTAGCTTCAGGCGGACATAGTCCTTCGCCAGCACCAGCCGTCGAATCCGCGCGAAGTTCTCAGGTTCGTGCCGTCGCAGCCAGAGCAATTTGGGGGCTGGAAAGCCGGGCATTGCGATGACTCCGCCGATGTTCCCAAGTTCAGGCATGGCCGCGCTCAGCGCGTCGCATTCCGCTGTCGCCCTGGCGTCATTCCACAAGATCGCGGGTCGCAGCGGAGCGTCGTGCGCGTCCAGCGCGGCAAGTGCGTGCATCTGACCCGACAGACCGATCGATTGCACGGATCGGAATTCCTTAGGCGAAGCCAGCCGCAATGTCGTCAGCACGCGGCATGCCGCCAGCCACCATTGCTCGGGATGCTGCTCTGACCATCCGGCCCGTGGCCGCTCGTTGGTGAGCGACTCCATCGCCGTGGCGAGCACCTGCTGCCGCGTACCAATGATCACGCCCTTGACGGCCGATGTCCCGATATCGAGACCAATGCAGGTGGTCATGGCGAACGCCTCAGGCCAGCGCCTTGTCGTAATCAGCAACCAGCAGATGCAAGGGCGGCTCGTCTTCTTCAATCGCGGCGAAGCGGCCGATCTGCTCGCGGAAGACATTGTCAGTCACGTCGTCATTGACCGTGGAAACTTCGCCGATCAGCACGTCGCTGCCTTCGGCCCAGAAGCCATGCCAGACACCGGGCAGCAACGTCACGCTCTCGCCCGGCTGAAGCTTCAACTTGCCGCCGGCGGGCAGGCGCCGCTCGATGCCGTCGGTCAGCACGGCGATGGCAGCCTTCTCGTCGATAGACCCATCGGGCGCTGACTGAAACAGCTCAACCACCAACGTGCCGCCGCCGCGATTGATGATGTCCTCGGCCTTGGAAATATGCCGGTGCATGGGACACATCTGATCTTGGCGCGAGATCATGATCTTCTCGGCGTAGACCATGCCGCTACCCTTCGCCAGGTCCGCCGCCTGGCCATTGCGTGCCGTGAACAGGAACAGTCCCTGCTGCGCAAACTGGCCGAGCCCGTAATCCGTGATGTCCCAGCCCAGTCGGGCATCGATAATGCGGCTGGCGTCGGCTTTGCGGGCGCGGAACTCAGCCGGCGACCAATAGGCAAACGGTGGCAACCGGAAGCCATAGGAGCGGATGAACCCGTCGGCGGCGCGAATGGTGGCGTTAATTTCGGAGCGCTTCATCGGGGGTCCTCGGGCGAATGGGCGGTTAGCCTTGCTACACCGCTAGCCGCTGCCGGGGAAGTCCCTCAACCACGATCGGTGAGTGATGTGTAGGGGCGGCGTGGCGAACCGGTGTAGAGTTGGCGCGGCCGGCCGATGCGCTGTTCCGGATCCTCGATCATTTCGGACCACTGAGCGATCCAGCCGACTGTACGCGCCAGGGCGAACAACGCCGTGAACATCGAAGTCGGGAAGCCCATCGCCTTCAGGGTGATGCCGGAATAGAAATCGACGTTTGGATAGAGCTTACGGGACACGAAGTACTCGTCATTGAGTGCGATCTTTTCCAGCTCCATCGCCACTTTGAGCAAGGGGTCTTCGCGGTTGCCGAGTTCGTCGAGCACCTCGTGGCAGGTTTTCTGCATCACCTTGGCGCGCGGGTCGTAGTTCTTGTAGACGCGATGGCCAAAGCCCATCAGCCGCGTATGCTCGTTCTTGTCCTTCACCTTGCGGATGAACTCCGGGATCTTGTCGACGGTGCCGATCTCACGCAGCATCGCCAGCGCCGCTTCATTGGCGCCGCCATGGGCTGGCCCCCACAAGCAGGCGATGCCGGCCGCGATGCAGGCAAACGGATTGGCGCCCGACGAGCCAGCCAGCCGAACCGTGGAGGTAGAAGCGTTCTGCTCATGGTCGGCGTGCAGGATGAAGATACGGTCCATCGCCCGCGCCAGCACTTTGTTGACCTTGTAGGGTTCGGTCGGCACGGCAAAGCACATCTGCAGGAAGTTGGATGAGTAATCCAGGTCGTTGCGCGGCCACATGAAGGGCTGACCCGCCGAGTACTTGAAAGCCATGGCGGCGATCGTCGGCATTTTGGCGATCATGCGGTGGCTGGCGATCTCGCGCTGGCGCGGATCATGGATATCCGTCGAGTCGTGGTAGAACGCTGATAGGGCGCCAACCACGCCAACCATCACCGCCATCGGATGCGCGTCACGGCGGAAACCGGAATAGAACCGGTTCATCTGCTCGTGCAGCATGGTGTGGTAGGTGATGTCCTTGTCGAACTTCGCCATCTGCGCCTTGTCCGGCAAGTGCCGATGTAGCAGCAGGTAGCAGACCTCCAGGAAGTTACTCTGTTCGGCAAGTTCTTCAATTGGATAGCCGCAGTACAGTAACTCGCCCTTGTCGCCATCAATGTAGGTGATGCTGCTGTCGCAGGCTGCGGTGGACGTGAAACCCGGGTCGTAAGTGAACATGCCGCTGTTCTTGTACAGCGTCGAAATATCGATCACGTCGGGACCGATTGTGCCCTTGCGGATCGGCAAGTCGATGTCCTTGCCGCCGACACTCAGTCTCGCGCTGGCTGATTTTGAGGGGGCATCCATGGCACGTCTCCAGCGCTGATCAATCCGTAATGTCGTTGAGTTTATCGGTCTTGTTGCACTGCGGCAAGCGAGGTGCGTCGAACGCCGCGGATGATGTCGTGCGCTTTGGCGACGACGGCGGCGAGCCGGTCTGTGGTGGCTAGGCCAGCCAGCGCCTCGGGCGGCATGAAATGAGCGGCGGCGCAATCGGACGCCGCAACCGGTTCGCCGCCCGTCCATTCGCCTGCGAACACCGCGATCACGTAGTGTCGCGTCAGCTGGCCTTCGGCATCATGGCCGATCACGTCGACGATATCGGCGACGCCATGCAACCGCGCGACCAGCCCGGTTTCTTCCAGCAACTCGCGCAATGCCGCCGCTGCGGCCGTCTCGCCCGGCTCAATATGCCCGCCTGGCAAGCTCCACAAGCCCTGCAACGGCTCCTTGCCGCGCTGAATCACCAGCACGGTGTCGCCCCGGAACACCGCAATGCTGACAGCGGGCGTTGGCCGTTCAGGCTGGCGACTGACTGCTGTCATGGCGTCCTAAGCGACTAAACCACCAGTGTGATGAGGGAGCCCAGCCGCGTCATAGGATTTTTCGAAACTCGTGTCATGCCTTGAAAACCAAGAAGCAGCGCGAGGCGCTGCTTCTGGAACTTGTGGTGGCGGGTAGTGATTAGTCGGGCGACACCCTGCTTTCGCTGTGTCCTACCGAAGTACGCCCCGGTGTACCGACTGGGCTGCCTGGAGGCGGCACGGTGTCGTCAAAACGGTCCCAACCGCTACGCCGATACTCGTCACTGCGGTTTGCCAAATCGACAGGCTTGCTCGCAGCAAGGATATCGCGGATCTGATTGGCGCGCTCGTCCGCCGCGCGCACCGTCACCAGCGTTCCACCGCGGCGGATGCCCTCGGCGTAGGTGTGGGCATCGTTCTCGTCAATGCCGGCATCGGTCAAAGCGCCGATCAGGCCGCCGGTCATTGTGCCCGCTGCCGCGCCAGCAAGTGTCGCCACGAGCCAACCAGCCGCAACCACGGGGCCGACGCCGGGGATGGCCATCAAGCCCAATCCCGTGAGCAATCCGACGCCGCCGCCGGCAATGGCGCCAATTGAAGCGCCGGTCGCGGTTCCGGATACTGCGTCCTCGCGATAGGCAACCAAATCGGGATGCGACTTGTCATTGGCGATCATGCTGACATCGGCATCCGTTATGCCTGCAGACTTCACAGCCCGGACTGCGCTGGCAGCCTGATCATAGGTATCGTAAAGGTGTGTGAGTGTACGCATTACCATTGTGCTCCATTTGAATTGTCTGTTTGCTTGATCATTGGTGGAATCGCGTCATTCAACGGCGATGTTTCCCTTGAAATCAAGACCAACCTTGACTGGTTTTCCGTCCTTGGTCGCGCTGCCGCGCCAGATTCCGGTGTCGTCCTTGGCCAATCCGGTTACTGCCGAAACGCCGTTCTTTTCGATGCGATCGCGCGCCTGCGCTTCAGTGAAGCTGTTGGCGCCTACGATCAGGCTGCCCATCGGCACCATCGCTGTCGTCGTCATCGTCGTGGTGGTGTCGGTGGTGGTCGCCGTTTCGGTCGTTGCGTTCCCCGGCGCCGGGGCCGTCGACGCCGCCATGTCCTTGAACGCGCCAGCCTTGCATTCCGTGACGAACTGTTCACGGGTAAGCGGTGCCGTCATCGGTCGTCCGGCTTTCGTCAGGATGTCCATGAAGCCGGTTGCCTCGGTATCGGCAAGGGAACCATTCACGTCGATGTCAGCCTTGACGAACATCGCGTCGCAATCAATATCCGTCGCAGCAAAGCTCGGCCCGCTGAGCAAACCGAGTAAGGCAGCGCCAATCATAATATTCCGCATGAGTGCCTCCATTGTTGGGCTTGTGCGGGATGAACGTGCAATCGGCGAGATTTGTTCCGCAACAGTCTTTCGCAGAACGTCGCTGGGGCAAACGGGGACACAAAACTTAATTCGGCCCTCGATGGCAGGACCTGGGCGAGCCCTATGCTGCCGAGCTAAGTATTGTGTCCCCAACACTCGCCCCACACCCGGCAAACGAAGGAGACCGCCATGGACGCGACGCAAGCCTATGACGCCAAGCTGGTGATCCTGCTGGAGGCGCTGTGGGGCGATGGCTATCTGTCGCCGGGCGGCTGTGCTGAGATCGACCGGGTGCTCGCCGGACTCGATTTGACGGGCTGCCATGTGCTTGACATTGGCTGCGGCACCGGCGGCGCGGCGCTGCACATTCAGCGGAAGTATGGGCCTGCCGCGACCGTCGGTATTGATCCAGAACCTGGCGTTGTCGCCAAAGCGCAAAGCGCGGCCCAGGCTGCTGGTCTCACTTGCCGGCTAACATTCCAGACGATCGCACCGGGTCCGCTGCCGTTCCCTGATGCCAGTTTTGACGTGGTGTTCAGCAAGGACTCGATCGTCCACATCGCTGACAAGCACGCAATCGCCGCCGATATTGCGCGGGTGCTGAAGCCCGGCGGCGTGTTCGCAGCCAGCGACTGGATGCTGGGTGCTGACGTCGCCCCATCGCCCGCGCTGCTGCGCTATCTCGAATTGGAAGGTCTCGGCTTCGGTGCGGCCTCACCGGACCGCTATTTTGCCGCCCTGCGCGCCGCTGGCTTTGAACGGGTCGGCTACGAGGACCGCACCAGCTGGCTGGCGGCGCTGACGCACAAGGAAGTCGCGCAGCTGGAAGGTCCACTCAATGCCGGATTGCGGCAAAGCGTCGGCGCCGAGTTCCTGGCGCACGAGATCGAGGTCTGGCGCGCGCTATCCGTTGTGCTGGACGGCCGCGAGTTTGGCCCCGGCATCTGGCGGGCAAGCTTGAGATCGTGAGTGGTGAGTGGCGTGTGAGAAAAAGTGGCGGCTCGTCTTCTACGCCCCTTGCATGATGGCTGAGCACCGAATCGTTGCAGGGTTCGGTGGTCCCGCCAGAGGTAGCAGCCTCTGGCGGGATGAAGTGATCGCACCGTACGCCCCTTGGTCCTTGTGGACCGTGGGTGAGCTGGGTGGGTCGCTTCTTCGCGCTCGTCTTGAACAGATGGCAGGGAGAAAGTCCCGCATGCAAGGCAAGGTAATGTCCGAACTCAGCGCTGCGATTGAAGGTGCCGTGGGAATCGACGTTTGTAAAGCGTCGCTCGATGTTCATATTCTCCCCGGTAACGACGTGTTTCGCGTTCCCAATTCGAAGAAGGGTCATGCGCAGCTCCAAACCGCCCTGGCCGGCCTTGGTGTGCGCATCATTGTGGTCGAGGCTACCGGCAAGCTGCATCGGCCCGCGCACCGTTTCCTGCACGAGGCCGGACTGCCGGTTGCGGTGGTCAATCCGTTGCGCGCCAGGTTGTTTGCCGAGTCGCTCGGCGCGCTGGCCAAGACAGACAGCGTGGACGCGCGCATGCTCGCCCAGTTCGGCCAGATGGCGCGTTTGTCGGTGACCCCGCCGTTGCCGGAAGCCTTGGAAAGCCTGAGAGAAATCGTGCGTTGCCGGGACGCGGCGGTGGCGGCCAAGGTGGCCCTGCAGAACCAACTGGGCACCGCGACCCTTGAGGTTGTGAAGGCGCAGATCAGACTGCAGATCAAGTCTGCCGAGCGGGCGATCAAGGCGCTCGAGGCGGAAGCCGAGAGCGCCGTCGAGGCCGACGCTGGCCTGGCGCGGCGGTGCGAAATTCTCCAATCGATCCCCGGCGTCGGCGCGGTCACCGCCACTGCGCTGATCGCCAACATGCCCGAACTCGGAACTCTCGACGCCAAGAAAGCCGGCATGCTTGCCGGGCTCGCACCCGTTGCTTGCGAAAGCGGATCGAAGAAAGCATCGCGCCATATTCGCGGTGGCCGCCACAATGTGCGTACCGGAGTTTATATGGCGGCGCTTTCCGCGGCGCGGCACAATCCGCATCTGGCTGCCTTTCACGACCGCCTCATCGACGCGGGAAAACTCCCCAAAGTCGCCCTCACGGCGGTCATGCGAAAGCTGGTCGTGCTGGCCAACGCCCTGCTGAAGGAGGACCGATGCTGGTCCCTCACGGCACCCATTGCTAAGCCCCTTCCTGCTTGACTTCGATCACAGATGCTCACCCCTCACCACTCAACATCTCACCCCTACTTCAACCGGGACACCAAGCTCGACGTATCCCAGCGGTGGCCGCCGTTCTTCTGCACTTCGCCGTAGAACTGGTCGACCAGTGCAGTGACGGGCAGGGTGGCGCCGTTGACCCGCGCCTCGTCCAGACAGATGCCAAGGTCCTTGCGCATCCAGTCGACGGCGAAGCCGAAGTCGAACTTACCTTCGCTCATGGTCTTCCAGCGATTTTCCATCTGCCAGGAACCGGCTGCGCCCTTGGCAATCGTCTCCATCACCGCCTGGATGTCGAGCCCGGCCTTGCCAGCGAAATGCACGCCCTCGGCCAACCCTTGCACCAGGCCTGCGATACAGATCTGGTTGACCATCTTGGCGAGTTGGCCGGAGCCCGATGGCCCGATCAACCGCGCCATGCGGGCGAAGTGCGTGATCACCGGCTCGGCGCGCGCGAACACCTCCGGCTCGCCGCCGGCCATCACCGTCAGCACGCCGTTCTGCGCGCCGGCCTGTCCGCCGGATACGGGCGCGTCGAGAAAGCCGATGCCAAGCGCCGCCGCCGCCGCGTGCAGTTCACGCGCGACTTCCGCCGACGCCGTCGTGTGATCGACGAACACCGCGCCCGTGGCCATGCCGGCGAATGCGCCGTCGGGGCCTAGCGTGACGGCGCGCAGGTCAGCATCATTGCCGACGCAGGCAAACACAAAGTCAGCGCCCTTGGCCGCCTCTGCCGGTGTCGCCGCGCGCCGGCCGACGTGCTCGGCGACCCAGCGCTCGGCTTTCGCGGCGGTACGATTGTAAACCGTCAGCGCATGGCCGCCCTTGGTCCTGAGGTGCCCAGCCATCGGATAGCCCATCACGCCCAAGCCGATCCACGCCACGTTGGCCATTGTTTGCTCCGTTGGTTTGGGAAGTCGTGAGGTCGAGAGTGGTGAGTGAGAACACGTGGAAGCTCGTCTTATACTCCACTCACTACTCACGGCCGTTCACAGCCGCCCGGCCTCGATGATCCGTTTCAGGAAGGCGCGGGTGCGCTCCTTTTGTGGGTCGCCCAGCACCTGTTCCGGCGGTCCTTCTTCGTGCAGCACGCCCTCGTAGAGGAAGCAGATCTTGGAGGCCACCTCGCGGGCGAACCCCATTTCGTGGGTGGCGAGCAGCATGGTCATGCCTTGCGTCGCCAGATCGCGGACGATGTTGAGAACTTCCGACACCAGCTCCGGATCGAGCGCCGAGGTGATCTCGTCGAGCAGCATCAGCTTGGGCTGCATGGCGAGCGCCCGGACAATGGCGACGCGCTGCTGCTGGCCACCCGACAGCCGGTCTGGATAATCCTTGGCCTTTTCCGCCAGGCCGATCCGCTCCAGCAGTGCCATGCCGCGCGCCTCGGCTTCGTCCTTGCCGAGCCGCAGTACCTTGATCGGCGCCAGCGTTATGTTCTCCATAACGCTCATATGCGGGAACAGGTTGAAGCTCTGGAACACGATGCCGACCTGCCGCCGGAGCGCATCCAGGTCGACGCCTGGACCCGACACGCGGTCGTCGGCCAGCCGGATCTCGCCGCCCTGTATTTCTTCCAAGCCATTGATGCAGCGCAGTAATGTTGACTTTCCGCAACCCGACGGTCCAATCAGGCAGACCACCTGATGCTCGTTGACGGTCATGTCCAGCCCACGCAATACCGGCACCGTACCGAAGCGCTTTTCCACATTGCAGATTTCAAGAAACGGCATGAGACCTCAGCTCGCTGTGCTTGCGAGATGCGAGCCTAGCCTAGGTCCGGCTGGGAAACGAGTGCTGACGCCGCGTGCAGTTGCTGGACTGCCATTGCAAGCCTCGGCTATGAGCAGTGGATGACCACTCCGATCTTCCGTTTCGCACCAAGTCCGAACGGCTCGTTGCATTTGGGGCATGCGCTGTCGGCGCTGCTGAACTGGGATCTGGCACTGGCCACGGGTGGTCGCTTACTCGTGCGGTTGGAGGATATTGATCCGGAGCGATGCCGGCCGGAACTGATCCAGCCCTTGCTCGATGACCTAGCCTGGCTCGGTCTTGAATGGGAGCTGCCGGTGCGCCGGCAATCTCAGCATATGGCGGATTATACCCAGGCACTTCAGAGACTTACGGATTTGGACTTGCTCTATCCCTGTTATGCTAGCCGTCCGGAGATCAACGAGGCGGCAGTCCATGGTCAATGGCTGCGGACGCCGGATGGCGCGCCGCGCGTGCCGGGCCAAGGCAGCATCTTGACCAACACGGAAACCGCGCGCCGTGCAGCGGTTGGCGTACCTGCGGTGCAGCGCTTGAACATGGCGGCGGCCTTGCAGCGGCTGCCCGCCATGCCGCCAATCCGGGTGTTCAATCCGGCGGCGCCCTTGGCCCCGGCCACGCTTCGCTCCGCCGACCCCGCAGTGTGGGGCGATGTCGTGCTGGCCCGCAAGATTGTGCCAACCAGCTATCATCTGGCGGTGGTTGTCGATGATGCCCTGCAGGACGTGACCCATATTGTCCGCGGCACGGACATGGAAGCTGCCACGGGCCTGCACCGGCTGCTGCAAAGCCTGCTTGGCCTGCCAGCGCCGGCCACGTACCACCACCGCCTGCTATTGGCTGCCGATGGCGCGAAACTCGCGAAAAGCCGGGGCTCCCTGAGCCTCAGCAGCATGCGCGCCGCCGGTGTCACGCCGGTTGAGATCAGGTGCCGTGCGGGACTGCCGCCAGCGCGGACCGCTGCAAGCGCCTGAATTCGTTAACGCTGATATAAAATCCGTCAATGTTATCCATTACTTAAGACGCTTTCTCCATTACATTGGCAACGTCATTTGAAGGATGGTGCCGTTGCCATGCTGCCGGATCTTGCCGACTTCGCCAGGGAACTGTTCGACCCGACCAGCTACACCGTGCTCGGTGTTGTGCTGGCGCTGTCGTTTGGTCTGTCGATCGGCATCAGCTCGGTAGTGGCCTGGCTGCGGCCGCCACGCAGCGCCATGCGTCCGAGTTCGCGCGGCTTGTATCAGGTTTCAAAGCAGGCGGCAGGCCAGCGCCCGCAACCGCAAACCTGGCGCATGGCATCCCTGCGGCCGGCCTTGCGGCACGTGTTCCGGCGGCAATCACAAGCCATCGTCATCGCCGAACGCATTCCGGCAGGCAGCGAACTCAGCCGTCTCGTTTCCCGCGCGGCACCGGCGCAACGTGCCGCCGTCTCCATGCGAGCGCTGCATGCGCGCGCCAACCTGCGGCTGGAAGCCACTGACTACGCCATCGCCGAACTGCGCCGCGACATGGCGAGGCTAATGCCACCGCCACCCCCGCCATGCGCCTATCCGGCTTACGCCCGCCCGGCGCTCGCTGCGTAGGCTGGGCTGAGCCCTTCGCGAAGCCCAGCAGCTACGGGAGGTGAGCCCGGTGTTGATACCGGCAGTGGGCAGTAGGCAATGGGCCGTGGGCCGTGGGCCGCGGCGCACTTCAGTCTTATCATCCGCCCGTCGGCGCAAGGCTTCGCAAAGGGCTCAGCCCAGCCTACGCTGCATCACTCCGGCCGGCCCAACAGAACCAGCAGCACCGTGATGGTGACGACGGACATCGCCGTGCCGAGGGCAATGGCGCCGGACACCGGGCCGATGGCGCGCTCGTAACGGCTGGCGAACAGGTAAGCGTTGGCGCCGGTCGGGCAGGCGGCCAGCAGCACCACCGCCGCGACGCCGATCGGCGGCAGCTGGAACAGATGCGCCGCGATGACATAAGCGAGCACCGGCATGGCGATCAGCTTGAGG
>JANNSA010000731.1:0-5585 GCA_031402115.1 Hyphomicrobiaceae bacterium
CTTCGATTGCGATCCGGTCTCGGGCGAAATCACTTATGGCCTGGAGCGGCTGGCGATGTACGTGCTGGGCGTCGACCGCGTCTACGACCTCAATTTCAACGGCCGCGAAGACGCCCGCCGCATCAATTACGGCGATATCTACCTGCAGCCCGAGCAGGAATACTCGCGCTTCAACTTCGAGCACGCCAACACCGACGCGTTGCTGCAGCATTTCAAGGATGCCGAGGCCGAGTGCTGCTCACTGCTGGAAAAGGGCGCATCCGGCGACCGCCACCTGATGGCGCTGCCCGCCTATGACCAGTGCATCAAGGCCAGCCATTTGTTCAACCTGCTCGACGCCCGCGGCGTCATTTCCGTTACCGAGCGGCAGAGCTACATCCTGCGCGTCCGCGACCTCGCCACGGCGTGCTGCGCGGGGTGGCTGAAAACGGCGGGGGGCGGGGCGTGAGGGGGGAGGGGGCCGATGGCAATGTTCTGACTTCAGTCATGCTTTGGAAGTGCCCGCATGCGGATTCTGCCAGGTTCGACAATACAGAACGAACCAGCCCAGTCATCGCGTGACTGCAATACGGCCACGACTCGATCGGCGATCAAATCAGGCGATTTCTTGCGAAGCCGGAAAAGCACTATGCCACAAGTGGCAGGCAACCGGGCATTGAATGCCAAATAGCCAAAGTCCTTGTCGAACGTCAGAAGGATGCGGACTTCGGCAATGGCAATCGCCAAAACTTCTTCATCGGCGGCACCCGGTCGATCAGTACGAATCCAAGTGACATCATGTCCAGCCGATCGTAACGCCAGCACCGCATTCCGTGGGAAGTTCTCATTGGCCTGGAACCGCACACTTGGTCCTATTCTGCCGCCGCCGGATAAACGCGCTCGGCACGGAGGATCGTGACGGCATAGTCCAAACAGGCGCGCAAATCCGGCTCGGTCAATCCAGGATACTGATCGAGAATGTCGGCTGTGGACCAGCCCTCGGCCATCAGCTCCAGCAGGAAGTCGACGCTCAATCGGGTGCCCCGAACGACAGGCTTGCCCAGTAGCACCTTCGGGTCGACATTGATCCGCGCGCTCAGCGTCATGGACTTGATCTCTCGAGCAACTTTCAGTTGCTCCATAGTGCGCCGGTTGCGACCTTGGTGGCAAGCACGGTTCAAGGACGCCGAGGCCAAGTGCCGCTCACTGCTCGACCAGGGCGCCACCTGATGGCGCTTCATGCCTACGACGACCAGTGCATCAAGGCCAGCCACCTGTTCAACCTGCTCGACGCCCTCGGCGTCATCTCCGTCACCGAGCGCCAGAGCACCATCCCCGCGCATCCGCGACCTCGCCAAGGCCTGCTGCGCCTCCTGGCTGAAGACGGCGGACGGCGGGGCGTGAGGGGGAATGCGAGAGGCTGCCTCGACGCTGTCGCGTGATGCGCTCGCCCGCGACAACGCTTTCGTATAGTGTCGAGTAATGTCGTCATTCCGCGCAAGCACGGGGGGCACCTAAATGCCGGTTCTCGGCCTCGACAGGCACATTGAAAGCTCGCCAGGCTTAGCTGGCGGCAAGCCGCGCATCGCTGGGCATCGGATCACGGTCCAGGATATCGCGATGATGCACCATGAAATGGCCAAAAGCGTCGACGAAATCTGCGCGGAGTATGGCCTCGGCTTGGCGGAAGTTCATGCAGCACTAGCCTATTACTTCGACCACCGCGCCGAAGTCGACAAATGCATCAAGGAAAGTCGTGATCTGGTAGTGAAGTTGCGTAATACAACGCCGTCCCAGGTCAAGGAACGCTTGCAAGGCCAGCCGCGTGGCTGACGTTCGGTATTACACTGACGAACACGTCGTGAAGGCGGTTGCGATTGGCTTGCGATTACGCGGTGTTGATGTTCTGACCGTGCCCGAGGCCGGCTTGCTGGGCGCAAGCGATGAAGAGCAGCTCGCTTTCGCCTTCTCAGAGGTCCGCGTGATCGTAACTCAAGACGTTGACTTCCTTCGACTAGCGGCACTGGGAATGCCGCACGCAGGACTGGTCTATGCGCCGCAAACAACTTCTGTCGGCCAGTTAGTCCGCACTCTTATGTCAATACACAGTGTCATGGCAGCCGAAGACATGGTTGGCGTGTTGGAGTTCATTTGAACTCACCATTAAACTTGGGTTGCCGTCACTACCGGATAAACGTCCCGTCCCTCAATTCTGCCACCGCCTGCCTGATCTCGGCAGCCGTGTTCATCACGATCGGCCCGTGCCAGGCGACCGGCTCTTCAATTGGCCGGCCGGACACCAGCAGGAACCGCACGCCGTGCTCGCCGGCTTGCACGGTTATCTCGTCGCCGGCGCCGAACATCACCAGCGAGCGGTCGCCGGCCTGGTCGCGGATCAACACCTCGCGGCCGGCCATTTCCTCCTCACGCAGCACGCCGAACGGCGCCGAGGCATCGCGGAACTGGCCGGAGCCAGCGAACACATAGGCAAAGGCGTGCCGGTCCATCTCCACCTTCAGCGTCTTCCTCACGCCCGGCGGCACGCTGATGTCGAGATAGCGCGGATCGGCGGCGATGCCGTCAACCGGTCCCTTCTTGCCCCAGAAATCACCGATGATGACGCGGACCGCCGTGCCGTCATCGTCGGTGACGGTCGGGATGTGCTCGGCGGCGATGTCCTGATAGCGCGGCTTGGTCATTTTCTGCGCGGCGGGCAGATTGGCCCAAAGCTGGAAGCCGTGCATGCGGCCAAGCGCATCGCCGCGCGGCATCTCCTGGTGCAGGATGCCACTGCCAGCCGTCATCCACTGCACGCTGCCAGGCTGCAAGGTGCCGCGATTGCCGAGGCTGTCGCCGTGCTCAACCGAGCCCGCCAGCACATAGGTGATGGTCTCGATGCCGCGATGCGGATGCCACGGGAAGCCCGCCAGATAATCCTCCGGCCGGTCATTGCGGAAATCGTCAAACAGCAGGAACGGATCGGTCTCGGCTGTGTCGCCAAAGCCAAAAGCGCGACGCAAGTGCACGCCGGCGCCCTCCAAGGTCGGCTTAGCTGGACTGATGCGTGTAACGGGGCGCAACGACATGAGCGGGCTCCTCGGCAGGCTGCCATGCATGCAGCTGCATACTTATTTAGGGGTGCCATGGTGCAATACAAGCCACCCGAAAAGTCGCCTGCTTGAAAAGGCCGGAGTGGGTGGCGTGCTCGGCAAACTGGCGGAGGGAACGGGACCGGGGTCCAACCTTTTCTGGATTCGTGGCAAGGCTGCAATGGGAGGAGAGCCGACGTTGGCTGCTGTCTTGCCGGATGGCCGAAGTGCGGACAGGCTCGCCACGTGCAAACGGATGTTCATCGCCTGCTCCCGGACGATCGCGTCGAGATCTCTCTGCGATCTGGATTGGCGGCGATCATCGTCGGCTTATTGGCACAACCAAGCATGACGGACTGATTTTCAGCTAGGAATCAACAGGTATGGGCACCCAAGCGGGAAGATCAGTTTGCCGCAAAACCTCGGATCAGGTTTACGCACCAGGCAAACGCTGCGGCATCATCGTGGTTAATGGAAAAGTCGAAGGCAAACCAGACAGCATACAGCCCAATCCGGTCCATTACTTCCTCGCCATGCTTCGTCAGGATCAACTGCTTCAGATAGTCATGGTCGGCCTGTGAAGACGACTTGGTGGCCAGAAGAAAATGACACGCTCCGGCCAAATCCATGACATGGTCACCAATCCGGGTGGTGAAGCTGAAATCGATCAGCCCGGTCACCTGCAATGCATCATTCATCATGACATTTGGTGGCCAGATGTCGCCGTGAACAATGCATCTGGCCGGATCGGGAATGGCATCAAGTCGCGCATTGAAGCGCTCGACAATCCCGGCAAGGCTCGGAATGGCAGCCACCAGCAAGCCGTCCTTGGCCGCCTGGCGCACACGTGCGGTCAGGTAGTCTGCCCAACGGTCGCAACGGCGTGGCTGATCCAGGAGAAGATCACCAAAGGCCTCGCCCGGTGCTGTCGCGGTGGACATGGCCTCGGCGGCGGCAAGATAGGCCCTGAGCGCGGTTGCGCGCCTTTCGCCCGAAAGGCTGGGCAGCAGCGCCGCCATCGACTGACCCGCGATCCGGTCCTCGATCACATAAAGCTGACCATCGATCCAGGACATTTCGCGGACGAGCGGCACGGCAAAGGGAAGCGGTGGCAGGTTTGCCGTGAATGCTGCCCGGGCGCGAACTTGGTCTTCGCTGCCTGCCTCAGGTCTGGGAATGCGCAGGATCTGCGTTGTTCCCAGCGTATATATCGTGCTTTCCCAGCCCGATCCCAGCAGGTCGGCATCGGTTACCCCAAAAGCCGCCGTCACTGCCTTGCTCATCGCTGCCTCCTGCAGCTCAAGTTGGGTTTTCGTTCGCCAGAAGGGTTTTGTAGATCGCGATCGCTTCTTGGTGCCCCAGTCCCATGCCCATTGCCCGGTGGAAATAACGGGCGATGAAATCCGGAATGGCGGAGGGGATGCCCGCATCCCGCGCCTGCATCTGAATGCGGGCCAGTGCCTCGCCCCAGACCTGAAGTGTCGCCGTGGGATGATCGTAGTCTGCGTCCTTGATGATCCGGGCCAGTTTGCGGGTGTAGGCGTCGGCGTCGGCCGGGGCGGGTTCGGCTGGGAAGAGATCCATGAACGCTTGCAGGTCGATGCCCTGCGCCCGGCAGATACAAGCAGCATGTGCGACGCCGATGAACTGCACGTAGGACATCGTCAGCCATGCGAGGTCAAGTGCGGCGGCTGCGCCGACCCCCTCACCCACGTTGCGCACTTTTCCAGCAAGACAGGTCAGAAGCGGGCCTGCGACCTGCCATGCCAGCGCGTCACCTGAAATAAGAACCTCACCAGTTTTGCTGCCGATTTCATTGGGGCCACAAAGGATCGCGCCATCGAGATAACGCGCGCCCTGCGCACCGACCCAGACCGAAAGCGCTTCGGCCTCGCGCGGGGTGCCTGTCGTCAGATTCACAATTGTTCGCCCGAAGAGATGATCAGCCTGGCCTTCAGGCTCTAGAAGCACGCGGGTGGACGCATAGCTGTCGATGCAGATCAACACGACGGGACTGGCGGCCAACGCTTCGGTGAAGGAGCGGGCCTCCCGTGCCCCCAAACCCACCAGTTCCTCTGCCCTTCCGGGTGAGCGGTTCCACACGGTGATCCGGTGCCCAGCCGCCAGCATCGCATGAGCGAGCGCCGACCCCATCAACCCCAGTCCGACACAGGTAAGTTCAGTCAACGGTGCGCTCCTCGATGGAAATGCATGCAATGACTGGCTCTCAGGCGTTCCGAAGCCAAAGGCATAGCGCAGTTCGAGGATTGTGGTCCAACGGCTTCGCGCTCTGCCCTGAAGGCGAGCGGACGCCGCCGGGCAGCAACGTACCGCGATTGCCCAAGCTGTCGCCGTGCTCGACCGAGCCCGCCAGCACATAGGTGGTGGTCTCGATGCCGCGACGCGGATGCCACGGGAAGCCCGCCAGATAGTCTTTCAGCCGGTCGTTGCGGAAGTCATCGAACAGTAGGAACGGATCAGTCTCGGCGGTGTCGCCAAAGCCAAAAGCGCGACGCA
>JANNSA010000732.1:0-4487 GCA_031402115.1 Hyphomicrobiaceae bacterium
GTCAAGATCGCACGCGTTGCCACCGACCGCACTGCCATTGTCGCCTTCACCGGCGCCTTCCATGGCCGCACCATGATGGGCATGGCGCTGACCGGCAAGGTGGTGCCGTACAAGAAGGGCTTTGGCCCATTTCCTGCCGAAGTCTATCACGCTCCGTTCCCCAAGCCCTATTATGACATCACCGTTGAAGAGGCGATGCGCGGGTTGAAGGACCTGTTCGCCGCCGACGTTGATCCGCTGCGCGTTGCCGCCGTGATCATCGAGCCGGTGCAGGGCGAGGGCGGCTTCTATGTGGCGCCCGTCGGCTTTCTGAAGGCACTCCGGCAACTCTGCGACGAGCATGGTATCCTGCTGATCGCCGATGAAATCCAGACTGGTATGGGCCGCACCGGCAAGATGTTCGCGATTGAACATGCCGGCGTCGTGCCAGACGTGATCTGCATGGCCAAGGGCCTCGGCGGCGGCTTCCCGCTCGCCGCCGTCACCGGCCGTGCCGAGCTGATGGACGCGGCGCTGCCGGGCGGCCTCGGCGGCACCTACGCGGGCAGCCCCGTCGGCTTGGCGGCGGCCGCCGCCGTACTCGACGTGATCGAGGATGAGCAGCTGTGCGAGCGCGCCGTGGTGCTCGGCGACATGGTCCGCAAGCGCCTCGAAGCGATGCAGAAGATGAACGAGTTTTCCTGCATCGGCGATGTGCGCGGCCTTGGCAACATGATGGCTGTGGAACTGGTCTCGGACCGCGTCAGCAAGAAGCCGGCCGCAGAGTTGACCTCGGCCGTGGTCGCCAAGTGCCAGGAAAGGGGCCTCTTAATTCTGACCTGCGGGCCCAGCGCCAATGTCATCCGCTTCCTGTCGCCGCTGACCACGGAAATGGACATCGCCCAGGAAGGCCTGAATATCTTCGAAGCAGCCATGCGCGAGGCCGTCGGGGCGGCGTGATTGGTTGAGAGAGACCGGGGGGCTGGGCAGGCGCCCGGTCAAACTGAGCTGTCGCTACCGTTACGCTTGTGGCAGTTCCCTCTGAAACTGAACGACGCTCGGCAGCCGACTCCCTCTACTCCCCGCTTTTGCAATGTGCCGGGGTGTGGATTGCGGCTGTCAGGGAAGCGTCTCGGCTTCGGCGGAACCGGCCTCACCAAGTGTGCTGAGGACGGCGCCAATCTTTGACGCCAGATCCGGCTTCGCTGCACCGGTAAACTTTGGCTTGGCGGGAAAACCCGGGATCGGCACGCCCATTGATTGCAGGGTGCGCAACGCGGCGCCGGGGTCGCTGACGACACTGCGGACAATGCCCTTCAAGTCCGGCTGGAACTCCGGGTTGACGATCGTCCCGGTGATGCGCAGCGGGATCTCTATCGCGGGTAGCTTGCCGGCATCGTCACCCTGGCCGCCTAGCGTCGCGACGATGCGCGGGCGGACGGCGTAGTCGATGGCGCCGTCGCGCACATCCAAGGTGCCGACGCCCGACGTCCGCAGCATTGGACCCGCGATTTCGAGATCCTCATTGCGGGCGATACCTTTGGTGACGCTGACGCTGCCGGTCAGCGAACTGAAATCGGTGCGCGCCGCTGGCTCGGCTGTCCAGCCGGTCAGCTTACCCTGCTGCAAGGCGCGGACCATTTGGCCGAGATTGATGCCGACCACGGCGCCGTCGCGTATCGCTACCCGGCCCTGGCCAAGCAAGCCGTCCAGCATCTCGCGGCGGTTGCGGCCGATCGCCAGCACGCCCATGGACATGTCGCCCTTGCCGGCAAGCCTGCGCAGGTCAAACAAGGCCGCCAGCAGCGGATCGACAGCCACGGATTCAAACGTGGCATTGGACTCCAGCCGCACTGCCGGCTGCCGGGCATCGAGCGATAAGCTGGCATGGCCACGGCCACCGTGCAGGCGTGCCGTCTTGGAGCGGAACTTCAAGACGCGATCGCGCAAGGTGACGCTGGCATCGGCTTTGTCGATCTTGATATCGCGCCAGCTCAAGTCGGTGATCGCCAGCGTGGCGTCCAGATCAGCAGCGCCGAAACCGCTGAAGTCAAAAGCCATCACAGCCGTTGCCTCGCTGGACGGGTCCGCGGCCTTGGCTGGCGAGGCAGGCGGGGGCGTGGTGGCGAGCAATTCATCCAGCACTATGGAATTGAGAGCGAGAGTGGCCGTAAGCTTTGGCCGCTGACCGTCCAGTGCCAGTTCCAGGTCGCCCGTTCCAGACGCAGCGCCGACCGAGACTGTGGCTTCGGCCAGTCTGGCCACGGTGCCGTCCACAGTGAGCCTGCCCTTGACGGCGAGTTTCTCCAAGGCGGCCGGCGCGATGGCCGCCGGTGCGGCCGCCCCCAACCACGTGAGTAAACGCTGACCCGCCGTGCTGCTGGCATCGATCATGCCATTCAACCGCATCGGTTGCGTCAAGGCGGCTTCGCCCTTGAATGTTGCAGTCAGTGCCGTGCTGTTGGCTTTGGCGACCATCTGGCTGGGCCTGCCTTCAATCAGATCAAGCGGCGATGCGATGCGCAGGTCAACGGGCACGGTCTCGCCGTTGTATGTCAGCGTGCCCGTGATAGTCGCTGGCTTGCGGATGCTGTCGAGCTGGAGCGCGACGCTGACCGCACTCAATTCGGTGCGGGATTGCGTTGCCTCGTTGTCGATAATGATGCGGCCATCTACCAGCCGCACGTCACCGAGCCGGACGGCCTCCAGCGCGGCAAGGCTGATGGGTGGCAAGCGCTTAGCACCGGACCCGGCAGCATCCGTCACTTCTGTCACCGCATCCCTGAGCACAGGTTGCGCCACTTCTCCCGGCCGCGCAAAATCCCAACTGCGAGCCCCGTTCCGGTCGGTGCGCAGCGTCAAGACGGGTCGCGTTAGAACCAAGCGCTCGATGGCGATCTGGCGTCGCAGCAAGGGCCAAACCGGAATCTCAAGCCGTAATTCCTCGGCGGTCAGGAACGCGGGACCGGGCATCGCCCGTGGCCCCGACAGGCTAACGTCCAGCAGACGCAGGCCAAGCGCCGGATAGATCGAGAAACTCGCGCCACCCTTAACCGACACTGTGCGGCCGGTTTGCTTCTCGACCAGCCGGATCAAACGGTCCTTGAGGTCTGCGGACGGTGCCGCGACCACCAGGAACGATGCCACAGCGGCGCACAGAGCCAGCACCGCGATGCCCGCATGTCCCAGCCAACGCATGCCGTATCTGATCCTCAAGTGACCCATCCGAATCGCTGTGTGCATCATACGCCATGCTTGCTAGTCTTGGGGATGCCGACTATCAGGCGCTGGCGTCTGCCCGTGCCGCTGGTGGGCCCGACGCCCCCGGCAATGCCTCGATCAAGCTGAGTAGCAATGGACTTCACTGACCTTTCCAAGTTCGCCTCCGTGATCTGGCTGGACGTCGTCCTATCTGGCGACAACGCCTTGGTTATCGGGCTGGCGGCCTCGACCTTGCCGGAGCACCAGCGGCGCTTCGCGATCACCTTTGGCTTGATCCTGGCGACGGTGGTGCGGATCCTGTCGGCAATCGCGGCGACTTATCTGCTGGGTATTCCCGGCATCCTGCTGATTGGCGGACTAGCCTTGTGGTGGGTCGCCTACAAACTGATGAGCGATCTGATGAAGGGGCACGCTGAGGAGGTCGATGCATCGGGCATCAAGCCGGCGAATTCTCTGTTCGGTGCGCTGATCGCCATCACCATCGCCGATGTCTCGATGTCGATCGACAACGTGCTGGCGGTTGCCGCCATCGCCCGCGATGATGTGACGATTCTGGTGTTCGGCCTGGTGCTGTCGATCGCGCTGATGGCGTTCGCGGCAACCATCATCATGAACCTGATGGTCCGCTTCCCGTGGATATCGTATCTCGGCGTTGGGCTGCTCGTGGTGATCGGCGGGAGCATGGTCTACGAGGGCATTCTCGCGCTGATGCCGGGGCACGCGTGACGGCTATTGCGCCTCGCCGCCGTTGCGCGACTTGAAGACGGAGCGCAGCGCCAGCGTCCAGCCGGCGGCGGCCTTGCTTTGCCGGGTCTCGTGCCAGAGCAGTAGCCCGAGCGACACCAGCAGCGGCAGAATGTAATAGACCAGCCGGAAGGCCAGCAGGCTGGCGATCAGCTGATCGGCGGTGGCGATCGGCACGGCAAACAGGATGATGCCCTCGAACACGCCAACGCCGCCAGGAACGCTGCTGATCAGGCCAAGCGTGATGGCGGCAGCGAACACACCAACGAACACGAAGTAATTCACGTCGGTGCTGGCCGGCAGCAGGATGTAAAGCGCGCCAGCGGCGCAAGCGATATCGCCGCAGCCGACAAAGATCTGTCCGAGTGTTGAGCGAGCACCGGGCAGGTCGATCGACCAAGAGCCCCAGCTCAACCGCTTGCTGCCGCCGGCAGACGCGACCCAACCAATGTAAACGCCAAGCGCCGTCAACAGCGCCGTGCCGACCAGCACGTTGAGCGCGATCGGGAAGCCGGTCATGGCTGCTAACGCGTCCGGCGCCA
>JANNSA010000733.1:0-5252 GCA_031402115.1 Hyphomicrobiaceae bacterium
CGCCAGCCGGAGCGCCGTTCCTGCTGATGCCGAGCAATGTTGGCACCACGCGCCTGCCTCCACCCTACGAGGACGACTTGGTGCGGCGCGACCTAACCATGATCGTGCCGGTCCGGGCTGGCTACTTCCGCTCATCGCCACCGCCACCTGGCCGCCACGTTCACGAGGTTGCCGCCGCTGATACCTGCGCGCTGCTCGACCATCTCAGCATCGCCCGCCTACCGGTGGTCAGCTTTGCCGACGACTTCCGCATCGCGCTGACAATGGCGACCATCGCGCCAGAGCGCTTCAGTGCGCTGCTCGCCTGTGGTGCGCCGATGCCCGCCACGCGTCCCGAACACTATCAGCGGATGACGAAACTGACGCGCTTTGTCGTCATGAATGCTGTCTACGCGCCGCGCGTCATGCACTATCTGGGCTTGATGTTCTTCAGTCTGGCCAAGCGCGCCGGTAAGAAGCGATTCTTCCAAACCATCCTCGGCGACAGCAAGGCTGACTTGCGGGTGATCGAGCACCGGCCAACCCTGGAAGCCATGATGCGCGGCTCGGAGATTGTGTTTTCACAAGCGCACATGGCGCACACGATTATGGCGGCCGAGACCACGGCGAACTTTACCGGCGACTGGAGCGGCAACTTGCGCGACTGCACCGTGCCCATCACGTTGTTCGCTGGCCACGAGGACCCCTTCTCGCCTTACGCGACAGTCCAGGAGTTCTGCGCTGCGATCCCAAATTTGAAGCTGGTTAGCTTCCCGGATTGCGGCCAACTGCTGTTTCCGCATTTCGATGTCATCCTGGATGCCGTGGAAGCTGCCGCGAAACCAAGGCTGGCTTAGCCCGCAAGCCGGTGCGCCGGTCTTGGCAGACTTTGGCAAGCAACGCTTGAGGCGGCCAACGAAGAGTGGTTTGTTCGGCGGCGTGATCTGGGGACGCGAACGTCCCGGGTAGTGCTGACCTGCACCGACCATCAGGGGAATGCCCGCCACATGCAGCCCGTCAATTTCGCCGCCGAGCTTGCCGCGCATGCGGAGCGGCACCGGCCCGTCACGATTGGTCTGGCGGGAGCGGGCCAGATGGGCACTGATATTGTCGTGCAGGTGGCGTTGATGACGGGCCTGCGCATTGGCGCGATCTGCGAGGCTCGCATAGACAACGCTGTCGCAGCCGCGCTGCTGGCTGGACATGATCGAAGTGGCATCGTCATCGCCAATTCGGCGAGCGCCATCGATGCGGCTATTGAAGCCGGCAAGATCGCTATCACCGAGGACCTCTCGGCTCTGGCACGCACCGGCCGCATTGACGTCGTGATCGACGCGACAGGCAACCCCAATGTCGGCGCCGCTTTCGCGCTGGAGGCGATTGAGCAGCGCAAGCCTGTCGTTATGCTGAATGTGGAAGCCGACATCACGATCGGCCGGCACTTGCGCGCAGCTGCCGAAAAGGCGGGCGTGGTTTACACAGGAGCGGCTGGTGACGAACCGGCCGCGACTATGGAACTGATCGGTTTCGCGCAATCGCTTGGGCTGGAAATCGTCGCGGCCGGCAAGGGCAAGAACAATCCGCTGAAGTTCGATGCGGTGCCTGAGGAGTACGAAGAGGAAGCCCGCCGTCGCAACATGAATGCGCGTATGCTGGTGGAATTCGTCGATGGCTCGAAGACCATGATCGAGATGGTTGCGATCGCCAACGCCACCGGCCTGATCCCCGATCGGCCCGGCATGCATGGCCCTGCCGCGACGCGCGATGAGCTGGCCAGTGTGCTGTGCCCGCGCGAGGACGGCGGCGTACTGAGCCGGCGCGGCGTTGTCGATTACTCGATCGGCAAGGGCGTGGCGCCTGGCGTGTTCGTCATCGTCGCGGCGCGGCATCCGCGCGTGCTCGAGCGGCTGATTGACTTGAAAGTGGGACCCGGCCCCTACTTCACGCTGCATCGGCCGTATCACCTGACCAGCCTCGAGGTGCCACTGACGGCGGCCCGTGCCGTGCTGCACAAGCGGCCTGACATGCAGCCGCTCACACATCCTGTCGCCGAAGCCGTCACGGTCGCCAAGCGCGATCTGGCGCCCGGCACGACACTTGGGCAGATCGGCGAGACGGATTACCGCGCTTGGGCGATGACCTGGAAGGAGGCGCGCGACGCTGGCGCCTTGCCGATCGGCTTGGCCGAACGCGCCAAGGTGGTGAAGCCGATCAAGGCCGGCGAGATGCTGACCTATGCGGCCTGCGTCCCCGACGCCAGCATGCGCATCACGCAAATCCGCCAGCGTCTCGACCAGGACGACGCACAGTTCGCGTGAGGGTTGCCAGTCGGATGCCACGCTTGAGCTTGGCCCAGCATTGGGCGTAGATGCGGCCACATTCACCAAAGGAACCCGCCGCCATGGACCGTCACGCCGACACTCTCATCCGCGACAAGTGCTACATTGATGGCCAGTGGGTCGGGGAGCCTAGCTTAGCTGTCACCAACAAGGCGACGGGCGCCGTGATCGGCAAGGTGCCGATGTTGGGCGCCAAGGAAACCAAGGATGCCATCGCGGCCGCCGAGCGTGCGTTCCCAGCTTGGAGCAAACTGCTCGCCAAGGAGCGCTGCAATCTGATGCGGCGCTGGTTCAATCTGATCGTCGACAATGCCGACCACATCGCCGCGATCATGACGGCCGAACAGGGCAAGCCGCTCGCCGAGGCCAAAGGCGAGGTACTCTACGCCGCCTCGTTCATCGAGTACTTCGCCGAGCAAGCCAAACGCATCCACGGCGAGACGATCCCGACTTTCAAGACGGACGCTCGCGTTGTTGTCGTACGCCAGCCGGTCGGCGTCGTCGCCGCCATCACGCCATGGAATTTCCCTGCCGCCATGATCACGCGCAAGGCTGGTCCGGCGTTGGCAGTTGGCTGCACATTCGTCTGCAAGCCCGCAGGCGAGACGCCGTTGACGGCGCTAGCGCCGGCCGAACTGGCGCACCAGGCCGGGATCCCGAAAGGCGTGTTCAACGTCATCACCGGTAAATCGCGCGAGATCGGCGCCGAGATGACCAGCAATGCGACCGTCAAGGCGCTCAGTTTCACGGGCTCAACGGAAGTCGGCAAGGTGCTGATCAAGCAGTGCGCCGAGACTGTCAAAAAGGTCGGCATGGAACTTGGCGGCAACGCGCCGTTCATTGTGTTCGACGATGCCGACCTCGACAAGGCCGTCGCCGGCGCCATG
Source organism: Hyphomicrobiaceae bacterium (assembly GCA_031402115.1). Taxonomy (GTDB): domain Bacteria; phylum Pseudomonadota; class Alphaproteobacteria; order Rhizobiales; family Hyphomicrobiaceae; genus JANNSA01. The sequence goes on from JANNSA010000733.1 coordinate 3,206, forward strand.
ATGTCGAAGTACCGCAACGCCGGCCAGACCTGCGTCTGCGCCAACCGCATCTACGTACAAGACAAGGTCTATGAGGCGTTCACCGAGAAGTTGCTGACCGCCGTCAAGGCGTTGAAAGTCGGCAACGGTGGCGATGCGGGCGTCACGACCGGGCCGCTGATCAATGCCGCGGCCGTAGAGAAGGTCGAGGAGCACATCGCCGATGCGATTGCGAAGGGTGCAAAGGTCGTGCTTGGCGGCAAACGGCACAAATTGGGCGGCAATTTCTTCGAGCCGACGGTCATGACCGACGTGACGCAAAGCATGAAGGTGGCGCGCGAGGAGACGTTTGGACCGGTGGCGCCGCTGTTCCGCTTCAAGACCGAGGATGAAGTCATCGCCATGGCCAACGACACTGAGTTTGGCCTCGCCGCCTATTTCTATTCGCGCGATATCGGCCGCGTTTGGCGCGTTGGCGAGGCGCTCGACTACGGCATCGTCGGCATCAACGAAGGCATCATCTCCTCCGAAATGGTGCCGTTCGGTGGCTACAAAGAAAGCGGCCTCGGCCGCGAGGGCTCGCACCACGGCGTCGAGGAATACCTCGAAATGAAGTACATGCTGATGGGTGGAGTGTAGGCTGACACTGAGTTTGGTAGGGCGGGACACGGCCACTGGCCCGATACCGCCGTACCAAACTTGTCGGGAACTGAGAATGCACCCCTTAACAACCGTCCGGGTTGTCCTGTTTGAGGGCGCAGAGGATGGCCTCGCTGCGGGAGCCGGGGTAAGTGGCGCGCACGCTCGCCTCGAAGTACAGCCACTTGTCACGTGTGTCGGCGGCGGCGGCGTCGACGGCGCGGCCAAAATTGCCGCCGATCTTGCCGCGCGGGGTCTTGGACGTGCCGGGTGCGCCCGTCGTGCCATTGATGGCGCCCTTGTCCTTATTCAGGACGCCGTGCCGGACGCGGGGTTTGCCGCCGGCATACTTGCAGAACAACGCTTCCGGGATACCGCCAAAGCAGCCGCTCATCAGGCCATCAGGCGGCCCTTCGCCGGCAAAGCGCGGGTCGAGCCAACGGGCGCGGCCGTTGTTGCCGAGGCCCGGCGGATTGAGCGGATCGTCGGCGTCGGGCGTTGGTTGGTCGACCCAGTTGCTGTGCGAATAGAAGTCCTGCGCGGCGTGCAATGCGATGCCAAGATCCTCCAGTACGTTGCACTTGGCGCGGCCTTTCGTGCCCGTGTACTTGCACGCGATGATTGAGGGGATCTGACCGGTGTCGATACTGCCGCTGTCGTCAGCGATGGCGCCAGCATCTTGCACGGCTTCCGCCAGCTTGCTGAAAATCCAGTCGCGGCATTCACCCAGGATTGCCAGAGCCTGGTCCTGACTCTGCGGATAGCCATCCAAGTCGAGCCAATCGCCGCCGTCGCAATGTGCCGACTTCTGTTGCGTCAGCCGCCAGTCGGGCGAGCCCACCGCACCAAAAGTCCCGGTCTTGCCGGCAATCTCATCCATGGTGTCGGAACCGATGCCCAGGCCCACTAACCCGCGCCGCGTGATCTTCTCATGCTCGGCATCCTGACCGATTTGTCTGATCGTGCCAAAACCCTGCACAGCGCCTGAAGTTAACAGGCCGGCCAACATCACCGCAACAGCAAGAGCCGCGTGGTGCTTCAAGGCAATGCGCATGCTCTGGAGTTCCTTTGATGGACGACCGAAAGTCGATCCGCCAAGCCTTGAAAGCGTTTGGGCATAAGTTCAGTCTGCACGTATCCAAGGGAAAGTAACAGGTGGCTGTGACTTGCGCGCTGCCGCCGTCAGCCGTGCAATGTTCGTTGAGTCCCCGCTCATTCACGCAACGCGGCGCCATCTGACGGCTTGCGAGGCCGTCGGTACCCGTCCGCGACCTTGCGCACAACAGCCGGGTTGTTCGACAGGACAGCAGCGGACAAAGCAGAGCACAATGATGGATAGTTCGAAGGCGCCGGTTCAGTTTTATGCCCAGCAAGCCAAGGTGCGCCGGCAGACGTGGCAAGTGACCGCTATCGCTATGGTTGTCGCGGG
>JANNSA010000734.1:0-5011 GCA_031402115.1 Hyphomicrobiaceae bacterium
TAGTCTTGGCGCCGATAACAAGCCGATGGCGATCAGTGAAAAAGAGGCGATGCGAATTCTGCAGCAGGTGCAGGAAGGCGTCGAACGGCCCAAGCCATCCATCTCGTTCGAGGTTGGCGAGAGCGTGCGGGTCGCCGATGGACCGTTCGCAACCTTTAGCGGGCTGGTTGAGGAAGTCGACGAGGAGCGGTCGCGGCTGAAGGTGGCGGTGTCCATTTTCGGGCGGGCGACGCCTGTGGAACTGGAATTTGCGCAGGTTGAGAAGGTTTGACTGGGCATCGGTGATCGGGCATCGGGCATCAGATCAACGCACCGTTGCTTGATGTCCGATCACCGATGCCAAACTGAAGCCGCGTGGGAGAGGACCTGGAGTTCGCCAACTCCAACCACTCGCACCACGCACCCTGAAGCCGGGGCCATGAGCCCCTAACTAAGGACGCAACCATGGCGAAAAAGATCGACGGCTACATCAAACTGCAGGTGCCTGCGGGCAAGGCCAATCCATCGCCTCCAATCGGTCCGGCGCTCGGCCAGCGCGGCGTCAATATCATGGGTTTCTGCAAGGAATTCAACGCCAAGACTAAAGATGTGGAAGAAGGCTCGCCGGTTCCGGTGGTTATCACCGTGTTTTCGGACAAGTCGTTCACGTTCGTGATGAAGACGGCGCCGGCGTCGTTCCTGTTGCGCAAGGCCGCCAAGATCGCCAAGGGCTCGCAGACCCCGGGTCGCGGCTCGGCTGGTACGGTGACAATGGCGCAGGTGGCGGAAATCGCCAAGCTGAAGATGAAGGACCTGAACGCCACTGATCTTGATCAGGCGGCCAAGATCATCGCCGGCACCGCCCGGTCGATGGGTTTGACGGTGGAGGCCTGAACCATGGCAAAGCAAGGCAAACGGTCCAAGAAGGCCGCCGAAGGCGTCGATGTCGTCAAGCTCTATGCCCTTGATCAAGCTGTGAAGATGATCAAAGAGCGGGCTGTCGCAAAGTTTGACGAAACCGTCGAGATCGCGATGAACCTGGGCGTTGACCCCAAGCACGCCGATCAAATGGTGCGCGGCGTCGTCACTCTGCCGAACGGCACGGGCCGGACATTGCGCGTCGCCGTGTTCGCGCGCGGCGACAAGGCGGAAGAAGCCAGGAAGGCAGGCGCCGATATCGTTGGCGCTGAGGACCTGGTGGAAATCGTCCAGAAGGGCACGATCAACTTTGATCGCTGCATCGCCACGCCTGACATGATGCCGTTGGTCGGACGGCTCGGCAAGGTGCTGGGTCCGCGTGGTATGATGCCGAACCCGAAGGTCGGCACCGTGACGCCAAACGTTACCCAGGCGGTTCTCGATGCCAAGGGTGGCGCCGTGGAGTTCCGTGTCGAGAAGGCTGGCATCGTGCAGGCTAGCGTCGGCAAGGCGAGCTTCACGGAAGCAGCGCTGGTCGAGAACGTACGCGCCTTTTTCGATGCGGTGGCCAAGTCGAAACCGGCCGGCTCGAAAGGCACGTATATCAAGCGCGTCGCCATGTCCTCGACGATGGGACCGGGCGTCAAGATCGAGCCGTCAAGTGTTGGCGCCACCACACAAGCCAACTGAGTGGCCAACTGAGACGGGCTTCAACGAAATCCGGCGTTCCTTGAAGGGGCGCCGGGCGACCTGTCCGAGATTGCTGGTGTTGAAAGTCCCTAGGGACCAGAGACTTAAGCCCTTTGGGGGCCTGCATGAGACGGGAGCAGAACGGAATTCAGGATGCGGGGGGCTAGCCCTCAAATCCAGTTCGGTTTGACCTCGCGGGATCGCTTCGCCGCTGCCTCGTCAAGGCGCAGTGGAGAGGGGCGGACAGGCACTGGCGTCGCCGCCGCATCGGACCAGCCTCGGTCCTTTTGGGTGCGGCAGGCGACAGGGTGCAACCAGCGGACGGGCGAAGGCGCCCGCCCCCGCGAGCAGTGGAGAGCTGACGTGGAAAGAGCCGAAAAAGCCGAGCTCGTCACGAGCCTCAACGGCGTGTTGAAAGACACGGGCGTTGTGATCGTGGCGCATTATGCCGGCCTCACGGTCGCCCAGATGACGCAACTGCGTCGTCGCATGAAAGATGCCGGCGGCAGCGTCAAGGTGGCCAAGAACCGGCTAGCCAAGCTGGCACTGAAGGGAACTGATGCCGAGAGCATTATCGGTTTGTTGAAGGGGCCAACCGTGTTGGCCTATTCGAACGATCCGGTGGGCACAGCAAAGGTCGCCACGACCTTTGCCAAGGAATACGACAAGCTCGTGATCCTTGGGGCATCAATGGGCAAAGTTGTGCTCGATCCCAGCGGTGTCAAAACACTCGCCGAACTGCCGTCGCTCGATGAACTGAGGGCAAAGATCCTGGGACTTCTCCAGGCGCCTGCGGGCAAGATCGCCCGTCTCATCGCCGAGCCCGGCAGTCAGTTGGCACGAGTCGTCAAGGCCTATGCTGACCAAGCCGACAAAGCGGCCTGACGGCAGAACCAGAACAGCCGCGGCGAGGCCCCGATGGGCAACCGGACCGCACATGAACAGTCAAACTGAACCGGGAACCAAACCATGTCGAAGCTGGACAAGATCGTTGAAGACCTGAGCGGCCTGACCATTCTCGAAGCCGCCGAACTGACCAAGATGCTCGAAGAGAAGTGGGGCGTCTCGGCCGCCGCGCCGGTCGCCATGGCCGCCGCCGGTGGTGGTGCCGCCGCCGCGGCTCCGGTCGAGGAGAAGACCGAATTCGACGTCATCCTGATGTCGGGCGGAGACAAGAAGATCAACGTCATCAAGGAAGTACGCGCCATCACTGGTCTTGGGCTTAAGGAAGCCAAGGATCTTGTGGAAGCTGGCGGCAAGGCTGTGAAGGAAGCTGTTGGCAAAGCTGAAGCCAACGAAATGAAGAAGAAGTTGGAAGATGCCGGCGCCACCGTGGTGCTGAAGTAATCCTACCGGCACGGAGCGGTCCGTCACTGGGCCGCTCCGCTGCTGACTGCTGAATTGCCGGACTTGCCGTTTCACACTCGCCATCGGGGGGCTCGATCATGGATGCCGTATGGACCTTTGTTCAGGCCAACCCCGGATTGCTGTTGTTTCTCTTCATCGGCCTGGTCGGCGGCTGGCTGGCCGGCATGCTACTCGGCGGTGGCGGCCTGATCCGCAACCTCGTCGTCGGCGTGATCGGCGCATTTGTCGGCGCCTATGTGCTGCAGGTGCTGAACATTCATTTTGGCTTGAACCCGCTGCTGGAGCAGATCGTGACCGCGACCATCGGTGCGTTGCTGGTGACCGTTATAGCGCGTGTCATCGCCCGTTGATGCTCTGCGCATCGCATGACGGCCTTGAACCGATCCGCCAGTGAGCGGAGCTCGTGCATTTTGCAATAGCAGGTGCCACCTCTGACAGGCGGCCGCCCGTGATCCTGAATTGCCTGACCTGAGCGACTGTGACTGATCCGACCGCTGCTAGCCGACCTGCCCTGAACGTGCGGCGCGACCTGACCAACGCGACGCCGAACCTGAGACGAGGATGACCCCATGGCCGAGACTTTCATTGGACGCAAGCGCGTGCGTTTCAAGTTTGGCAAGATTGCCGAAGTGGCAGAGATGCCGAACCTGATCGAGGTTCAGAAGCGCTCCTATGACGAATTCCTGATGGTCGACGCGCCCAAGGGTGGCCGCACCGATCAGGGCCTCGAATCCGTATTTCAATCGGTGTTCCCGATCTCGGATTTCGCTGGCCGCGCCATGCTCGAATTCGTCAAATACGAGTTCGAAGCACCGAAGTATGACGTCGAGGAATGTCAGCAGCGTGACATGACCTATGCGGCGCCGCTCAAGGTGACGATCCGTCTGATCACCTTTGACATCAACGAAGAGACCGGCGCCAAGTCGATCAAGGACATCAAAGAACAAGACGTCTACATGGGCGACATGCCGTTCATGACCATGAACGGCACGTTCGTGATCAACGGCACCGAGCGTGTCATCGTCTCGCAGATGCATCGCTCGCCGGGCGTGTTCTTTGACCACGACAAGGGCCGCACGCATGCCTCGGGCAAGCTGCTGTTCGCCGCCCGCATCATCCCCTATCGTGGCTCCTGGCTCGACTTCGAGTTTGACGCCAAGGACAACGTCTATGTGCGCATCGACCGGAAGCGCAAGCTGCCGGTGACGACAGTGCTGTACGCGCTCGGCCTCGATGACGAGGGCGTGCTCGGCGAGTTCTTCCATGCCATCAAGGTCAAACTCGCCAAGACCGGCTGGAAGATGCCGTTCAACCCCGATCGGTGGCGCGGCATGAAGGCGTCGGGCGACTTGATCGACGCCGCCTCGGGCGAAGTCGCGGTTGAGGCCGGCAAGAAAGTCACGGCGCGCCTGGCCAAGAAGCTGACCGAGGGTGGTCTGAAGGATCTGCTGGTCCAGGACGCCGACCTGATCGGCCGCTATCTGGCTGAAGATCTGGTCGATCTCGACACTGGCATCATCCACGGCGAAGCTGGCGATGAGATCGATGACGAGTTGCTGGAGACCATACGCGACGCCAAGATCAAGGAGTTCCCGCTGCTTGACATCGACCATGTCAACACCGGCGGCTACATCCGCAACACGCTGAAGATCGACAAGAACAGTGGCCGCGCCGGCGCGCTGGTCGACATCTACCGCGTCATGCGGCCAGGCGAACCGCCGACACCGGAAGCTTCGGAAGCCTTGTTCCAGAGCCTGTTCTTCGACAGCGAACGCTATGACCTGTCGGCGGTTGGCCGCGTCAAGATGAACACGCGCCTGGACCTGGAGTGCGTCGACACCCACCGGACGCTGCGCAAGGAAGACATTCTCGCCGTCGTCAAGACGCTCGTCGCCTTGCGCGATGGCCGAGGCGAAATCGACGACATCGACAACCTCGGCAACCGCCGCGTGCGTTCGGTCGGCGAGCTGATGGAGAACCAGTACCGCGTCGGCCTGCTGCGCATGGAGCGCGCCATCAAGGAGCGCATGGGCTCGGTCGACATCGATAGCGTGAT
>JANNSA010000735.1:0-2918 GCA_031402115.1 Hyphomicrobiaceae bacterium
AAAAAGGCTGTCGCTGCACCAACCAGGGTAACCACTTGCAGCGCGACAGGCGCCAGCTCGAACAGCGGCGACAGCCGGCAGACCATGAACACGCCGGCGGTCACCATGGTAGCGGCATGGATCAGCGCGGACACCGGCGTCGGGCCTTCCATCGCGTCCGGCAGCCAGGTGTGCAGCCCAAGCTGGGCCGACTTACCCATGGCACCCACGAACAGCAGCAGGCAGGCCGTCTCGAGCGCCGGCAGGTTCATGCCGAGGAACTGGATGCGCATCTGGGCCATTTCCGGCCCCTTGGCGAAGATGTCGACGAAGCTCACCGAGCCGCTCAGCATCCAGATGGCGAAAATGCCGAGCGCGAAGCCGAAGTCACCGATCCGATTGACGATGAACGCCTTCATCGCCGCGGCGTTGGCCGAAGATTTGTCGTACCAGAAGCCGATCAGCAGGTAGGAAGCGAGACCCACCCCCTCCCAGCCGAAGAAGAGCTGCACCAGATTGTCCGACGTCACCAGCATCAGCATGAAGAAGGTGAACAGGCTGAGATAGGCCATGAAACGCGCGATGCTGGTGTCCTCGGCCATGTAGCCGATCGAATAGACGTGCACCATCGAGGACACGACGGTGACCACGATCAGCATGACCGCGGTCAGCGTGTCGACGCGCAGCGCCCAGTCGACTTCGAACGTCCCCGAGCCGATCCAGGTGAACAGCTTGACCACGATCAGCTTGCCGCTCTCCGGCCCAAAGCCGATGCGGATGAACACGAAGATCGACAGCGCCGCCGCGATCAGCAACGCCGCGGTGGTGACGATCTGGGCCGGCCGGTCGCCGATGACGCGGCAGAAAAGACCGGCGATCGCCGCGGCGAGCAGCGGCAGGAAGACGATGAGCTTGACGGCTAGGTCCATGGTGAGTGCGCGCCCCTAGCCCTTCATCTCGTTGATGTCTTCGACGGCGATCGTTCCGCGGTTGCGGAAGTAGACCACCAGGATGGCGAGCCCGATGGCGGCCTCCGCCGCTGCCACGGTCAGCACCAACATGGCGAAGATCTGGCCGACGACGTTGCCCTCGAAGATCGAAAAGGCGACGAGATTGATATTCACCGCAAGCAGCATCAGCTCAACGCACATCAGGATGACGATGACGTTCTTGCGGTTGAGAAAGATGCCCAGGATGCCCAGCGTGAACAGCACCGAGGCGACCGTGAGGTAGTGGCCGAGGCTGATGGTCATCACACGCCTCCCCTGGTCGGCACCTTGACCACGGTCATCGCCTGCTCCTTGGTCCGGTTGATCTGGTCGCCGACCTTCTGGCGGCGCACGCCCGGGCGGGTGCGGAGCGTCAGCACGATGGCACCGATCATGGCCACCAGCAGAACCAAGCCCGCCACCTGGAAGAGGTAGAAGTACTGGGTGTAGAGTACTCGGCCGATCGCACGCGTGTTGTCGATGGCCAGCACCTGGGGGCCCTGCTTGTTCAGGGCGGTCATCGTGCTCGAGCCAGCGCCCAGAACGCCCAGCCCAAGCAGGATCTCGGCCAGCAGCACAACGCCGATCATGGCGCCGACCGGCAGGTATTTGAGGAATCCCTCGCGCAACTCGACGATGTTGATGTCGAGCATCATCACGACGAACAGGAACAGCACCGCAACCGCGCCGACATAGACGATGACCAGGATCATCGCGATGAACTCGGCGCCGATCAACAGAAACAGCGCCGCGGCATTGAAGAAGGCAAGAATCAGGAACAACACCGAATAGACCGGGTTGCGCGAGACCACGACCATCGCGCCCGATGCGACGACCACCGCCGCGAAGACGTAGAAGGCCAGAGCCTGAAGCAGCATTGTTCTCTCCCCCGCCCGCCGCTCAGCGATACGCGGCGTCGGCGTGGAGATTGGCCGCAATCAGGCTCTCCCAGCGGTCGCCGTTCGCGAGCAACTTGTCCTTGTTGTACATCAGCTCCTCGCGGGTCTCGGTCGAGAATTCGAAATTCGGGCCTTCGACGATGGCATCGACCGGGCAGGCCTCCTGGCAGAAGCCGCAGTAGATACACTTCGTCATGTCGATGTCGTAGCGCGTGGTACGTCGGCTGCCGTCGTCGCGCGGCTCGGCCTCGATGGTGATCGCCTGGGCCGGACAGATCGCCTCGCACAGCTTGCAGGCAATGCAGCGTTCCTCGCCGTTGGGATAGCGGCGCAGCGCATGCTCGCCGCGGAATCGCGGGCTGAGCGGTCCTTTCTCATGCGGGTAGTTGACCGTCACCTTGGGCTTGAACATATACTTCAGTGTCAGCGCAAAGCCCGTGACCAGTTCGGTCAACAGGAACGCGCGCGCGGTACGGTCGAGAGAGGCCATTGTGCGATCTCCCTAAGATTTCGGAACCCAGCCGCCGAACTGAAGCACGGCAGCGGTGAGGACGACCCAGCCTAGCGAAACGGGCAGGAACACTTTCCAGCCCAGCCGCATCAGCTGATCGTAGCGGTAGCGAGGCAGAGTGCCCTTGGTCCAGCTGAAGACGAACAGCAGGAACGCGATTTTGAGTGCGAACCAGACGACGCCCGGCACGTAAGTGAAGGGCGCGTACGGGATCGGCGACATCCAGCCGCCGAGGAACAGAATGGCCCCAAGCGCCGACAAGAGGATCATGTTGGCGTATTCGCCGAGGAAGAACAGGCCGAAGGTCATCGCCGAATATTCAGTGTGGAAACCGGCCACCAACTCTGCTTCGGACATCGGCAGGTCGAACGGCGTGCGGTTGGTCTCGGCCAGCGACGAGACGAAGAAGATCACGAACATCGGCAGCAGCGGCAGGAAAAACCAGTGCCAAAACCCGCCGGACTGAGCCGTCACGACGTCGGACAGGTTGAGCGAGCCGACGCAGAGCAGGACGGTGATCAGCACGAAGCCGATCGAAAC
>JANNSA010000736.1:0-5350 GCA_031402115.1 Hyphomicrobiaceae bacterium
TGACCGCTTTCCTACTTCGCTGCCACCTGCAGCGGCCCGGAACTGCCTTGCGCAGCATCGAGCATCGCCGCCACTGCCTGTTTCAGGTCAGCAATCGACATGGTGTCCAGGTCCTCGGGCGGGCGCGGCAGGCCGAGCGAGTTGAGGATGCGGGCGTGCGCGTTCTGCACGTCAGAGAATGCCGTGTAGTACTGCAGCTCCGACACGGTCTTGCGCGCCAGCGCCGACAGCACTTCGGCCTCGGCCGCCGCATCCGCCGCTTTGCCCTTGTCGGCAATGGCGCCAAGTTCGCGGTCAACGTCGTAGAGCCGCGAAGTCACCGTGAACACATCCTGCGCCATCGCGTGGCGTTGCAGCGCGATGTGCAATTGCGCGATCACCGCCATGCTCAGTGCCAGCCGCCGGCTGTCAGCGACCGCCACATCGGCCTTAGCGAAGCCAATGGCGCGCGGCGCCGCGATCAGCTCCGCCAGGTTCTTGGTGACGATGGCGGCGGCATCGCTCCAGTCATTGGTCGAGAGGAACGAATTGCTGTCGTAGTTTGAGCCGGCGCGCAGTTCGATGCCCGGCAGCAGGCGCAGCCACGCCGCGTCAAGTTCGGTCTTGGAAATGCGCTTCTTGTAGTCCTCCTCGCGCAGCTCTGGCCGGTTGGACAGCGCGGTTTCCTCCATCAGCGCGATGTCGCCCGTCAGGCGCGGCACATGCAGCCGTCCGGCTGGCAGCGCGATCTTGAACGAGCCGCCACGCGGAATGTTCATCAGCGCCGCCAGCTCAGCTTTGGCGAGCGACAGCCGCCGCCGCACTTCCGTCAGGTCACGCATGGCGACCAGCAGTTCGCGCTGCAGCTTGAGTTCGTCGGCTGGCTCGCCGGTCCCGGACTTCTGTACGGAGCGCGACTGCGCCAGACCGCCCTCAAGGCGGTTGATCAGTGCGGTGACGCGCGGCAGCATGCGTTCGGCGGCGACGCTGCGCCAATAGGCGTCGCGGATGTCGAGAATGACGTTCTGCGTCACCTTCAGCCGGCGCTCCTCGGCGATCAGCGTCTGGTCGGCCTGCTGCTTGCTCTTCAGCCAAGTCAAACCGAAATCGAGCACGTTCCAGATCATCGTCAGGTCGGCGCTGCGCACCTGCCGGTCTTCCGAGGTCGAGACTTCCAGCGATTGCGCACCGGTGATCAGCGATTGGCTGGACGAGCCGCGGAAGCTGTCGCGCGACCGGTAACCGGCGGTTGCCGCAAGCTTCGGCAACATGCCGGCCGCAACATTGGCGTTACCGGCTTCGACGAGCGCCCGCTCCATCAGCTTCAGGCGCTTGTCGAGGTTGTACTTCAAGCCGCGTGCGATCGCCTCATAGAGGTCAATTGGCCCCGACACGGGCTCCTGATCGGCGAACATGGCGCTGAGGTCGTTCTCTACGCGCGAGGCGAGTTCAAACTCCGTCACGGGCCTCGGCACTGCTGCGCAACCGGCAACGCCCGCCGCCAACACGCCGGCCAGACCCGTCGCCAGCAGCAGGCGCAACGTCGTCCGGTTCACGCAACGCATTGAATTGGCTAGCTTGCAGCTATCATCTGTCTGTCCGAGCATGGTCACCCCCCGCTGAAATCCACCGACCACGTGCGATTCACAATTAACTGCACGTTAAGGTTGTAGTCAGCGTTAGGAGCGGTGATTCGGGAGGGTCCGTCGATTGGCTCAAAGGGCTTCAACCGGGCTAAGGCGCCAGGGTGTGACCGCCGTACCGCAGCTTGTGAAAGTGTCGTGCTGCGACGGTGAAAATGGCCGCCGCATTGCGGCTGGTGGTGGCGCAGCAGCATCGTCATGGGCCGGGGAGCGGTGGCTGTCTGGCCGGTGACGGACCACTTTAAACCGATCTGCGGAAAAATTGGTCCGGATAAGTGGTTCCTTGGTGCGGGGCCCCAGGGGAATTCAATTCTGGCGATGCAGTCGCAATGTAGCGGCGTGCCGCAGCGCGCCCGTGTTGCAACAGCTGCAGCTGTCGCGGTTGGGCATGGCGGGCGTCCTGCGGGACGCTCCTACAGCGCGGCCACCTACCACATCTTGCTGCTGCCAGAAGGCGAGAAGGAGCATTGAACTGTCCCGTTCAAGCCCCGTCTGCTTGGCCAATCCTTCGAAGCTTGCGAACGGCTCACACCTCATGAGGCGGTGCTGCCGGTTCGCAAGCTCAGCAGCACACTGCCGCATATCTACCCATGGCCCTTATCACGCCACCCGTGCCAGGTCGGCGAGCAGGGACAGAGCGCTACGGTCGAAGCGGCTGCGCAGGGCCTCCACTTGGCGGCTGAAGGTGTCTTGCGCCGCATCGCCCAAGTCATCGCTGACCTCAACAGCGGCGACTTTCGCCACCGGCAGCAAAGCCGCAAAGCCATCGGCGGAGCCTTCCTGCAGGCTCTGCTCGCCAGCACCAAACATGCCATCGTCCAAGGCATCGAAGATACCGGCATTGTCCGGTTGATCGTGCACCGCATGCAGCAATCCATAGCGCAGGTTCATCGACTGCACGCCGGCGCCGAACTGGGTTTCCAGTTTCATCAATTCGTCCTGCACGACGAAGTGGATGAAGGCGTTGTTCGGGTAAGTCACCTCCACCCCGCCATGGCTGTCGACGGGCACGTCCAGCTCCTTGCGCTGGTCGAGGCCGGGGATGCCCGACAGGCCGGCCGCCAGGATCGGTTGCGGCGATGGCAAGCTGCTGACGTTCTGCGCCGTGCTGCCCGGCACCACCGTGATGGCAATTGTTGCCGTGCGCACCGCGCCATCCGCATCGCGGACACTGACGACAAAGCTGTCAGCGCCCTGGTAGCCCGGCTGCGGCGTATAGGTGTAGCTGCCGTCGCTTGCGAAACTCAGCGTGCCATGGGTTGGAGCAGTGACCAGGGCAAAGCTCAAGGCGTCGCCGTCAGGATCGCTTGCCAAGGCGGCAACGCTGCCCGTCTGGCTGGCCTGCCAGTTAACGCTGAACATATCGCCCGCCATCACCGGCGCCGGGTTGTCGACGCTGAAGGTGACGTAGGTAACGACGGTGGCGCCGCTCGGATCGGTGCCGGTAACCGGCACGACATAGAAGCCGGCCGGCTGACCCGGGCTTGAGCCCTGGCTGGCGGATGCCGTTGGCGTGCCGGAGAACACGCCATTGCTGAACACGATGCCCGGCGGCAACAGAGCTGGATCAACGATCCGCACCGGCGGACCTTGCGAGATGTCGAGGTCAGCGAAGTAGCCCGACACATCGAGCGGCGGCAGGCGCGCGCCATCAGCGGTGACCTGCGTTGGCACGGCCGCGGCCGGATCGAGCGCCGGCAGACCGGTTGCCGGATCGACGATGCGCGGCGCGTCATTGGTGCCAGTGACGGTGACCGTGAGTGTCGCCGTCGCGCTGCCGCCCTGACCGTCTTCGATGCGGTAGGTGACCGTCGTTGCACGCGTTTCGCCGGGGGCTAGGTCATCGAACTCGGTGCCCGGCTGGAAGGCAAACGCGCCATTGGCTTGGACGGTGAATTGGCCACCGTGATCGCCAGCGACGGCGACACCGAGACCGACGCCAGCGAGCGGTGCCGCCGCTCCCGTGATAACGCCACCGACGGCGATTGGGTCGTTGTCCGGCGCGGTATCGTGGTCGGGACCAAGACCGTTGCTGACGAGTACGTTGCCAGTAACCATCGCGTTCTCAGCGGTTGCCACGGCATCCCCGGCCGCGACGGGCGGCAGGTTGATGATGCTCAGCGTCACGGTGGTCGTCACCACCGCGCCATCCGGATCGGTAGCCGTCAGCGTGATCAGGTACTCGCCCGGATTGCCGGTGTTGCTGTCCTGGCTGGCATCGGCCGGCGGCGTGCCAGTGATCAGGCCACTGACCGGATCGATCACCAACCAGGCCGGCGTTGTCATCGGATCGAGGGCGAAAGTCAGCGGTTCACCATCGGGATCAACAACGAACGGTGCGACCGCAATCGGCGTGATCGGCGTACCGTCGGCGCCGTTCAGATCGGCAATGACGTTGAGCGGATCAGCGACCTGGATCGGATTGTTGGGCGTACCGGGATTGGCCGGATCGACCATCACCGGGCGATCATTGGCGCCATTGATAGTGATGACAAGTTGCGCCATGGCGATGCCGCCATTGCCATCGGAGACAGTGTAGCTGATCGTCTCCGTCGCTGTCTCGCCAGCATCCAGGCCGTTATAGGCCGTGCCCGGCGCGACGCTGTAGCTGCCATCAGCGTTGACCTGCAGCACGCCGCCACCGGCCAGCGTAAAGGGCGCACCGATCGCAATCGTCGTGCCAGCCTGGCTAGCGGCGTTGACCGTCAATGGATCGCTGTCGGGCGCCGTATCGTGGTCGCCGGTCAGCGGATCAGTGATCAGCTGGCCAGTGACGGAAGCGACATCTTCGCCGGCTGATGCTGTGTCATCCTGCGCCACGGGCGGCAGGTTGATGATCGTCAGCGTCACCGTGGTGGTGACGCTGGCGCCATCGGGATCGGTGGCGGTGAGGGTGATCAGGTACTCACCGGGATTGCCGGTGTTGCTGCCCTGACTAGCGTTGGCGGGAGGCGTGCCAGTGAGTTGGCCAGTGACCGGATCAAGGGCCAGCCAGCCCGGTGTCGTCGCAGGATCGAGCACGAAAGTCAGCGGCTCGCCATCGGGGTCAGCAACAAATGATGCGACTTCAATGGGTGTCAGCGCGGCACCATCGCTGGTGGTCACATCAGGGATGATGTTGAGCGGATCGGTGGCTTGCACCGGATTGGCGGACGGGCCCGGATTGGCTGGATCGATCATCACTGGCACATCGTTGGCGCCACGAATGCTGATCACCAAGTGCGCGGTGGCAGTGCCACCCTGGCTGTCGGTGATGCTGTAGCTGATGGTTTCCATCGCCGTCTCGCCAGCATCGAGGCCGTTATAGGCGGTACCCGGATCGAAACTGTAGCTGCCGTCGGCGTGCAGCGTCAGCACGCCGCCGCCGGCCGTCGTGAACGGCACGCTTAGGCTGACAACATCGCTGCCTTGCATTGCCGCCGCCACGAGCAACGCGTCGGCATCGGGCGCGGTGTCGTGATCGTTGCCAAGCACGCTATCGGCGAGTGTGCCGTCCTCTGCAACATCCGCCGCATCGGCCATAGCGACGGGCGGCAGGTTGATGATGCTCAGTATCACGGTCGTCGTCACCATCGCGCCATCGGGATCGGTGGCAGTGATGCTGATCAGGTACTCACCGGGATTGCCGGTGTTGGAACCCTGGCTGGCATTGGCGGGCGGTATGCCGGTGATGCTGCCGGTCGCTGGATCGATGCTCAGCCAAGCCGGCGTCGTTGCCGGATCGAGGG
>JANNSA010000737.1:0-2380 GCA_031402115.1 Hyphomicrobiaceae bacterium
TCACGGCGGGCGAAACGGTCAACTTGAAGCCGGATGGGATCACGCCGTATCGGATGGCGGGACTCATCGACGGGTTGGGTCAAGATCCTGCTCGGCCTGGCCATCGGCGATGGTGAGATGACGCTCAAACAGCGCAACACCCTGCTGCCGCAGATGACCGACGACGTCGCTGCGCTGGTGCTGCGCGACAACTACTTCCAGACGCAGGCGCTGTCACTGGCCAGGCGTCAGGGTGTCTCGCAGATCGACCAGCAGGCGCGCTTCATCCGCTTCCTGGAAAAGGCCGGGCGCCTGAACCGCGCCATTGAATTTCTGCCCAGCGACGACGAGATCCAGGAGCGCAAAGCGCGAGGCGTCGGCCTGACCAGCCCCGAGATGGCGGTGCTGCTGGCCTACAGCAAGATGTGGCTGTCCGACGAGTTGATGGCCTCGGATCTGCCCGAAGACCCCTGGGTCGCCAAGGCACTGGAGCGCTACTTCCCGGCGCTGTTGCGCGAGAAGTTCGCCACCTACATTCCGCGCCATCCGCTCAAGCGCGAAATCATCGTCACCCATGTGCTCAACAGCATGGTGAACCGTGTCGGTTCGACCTTTGTCCACCGCTTGAGCGAGACCACCGGTACCAAGCCCGCGCAAATCGTGCGCGCCTACCTCGCCACCCGCGAGGTGTTCGGCTACGTTGCCCTGTGGCAACGCATCGAAGCGCTGGACAACCGCGTCGGCGATGCGGTGCAGGCCGAGATGATCAACGACCTGGGACGCTTGGGCACCCACGCCACGACCTGGTTCCTGCGCTCGCGGCGCCTGGCCGAACCGATGGAGCAAGTCGTCAAGCGCTACATGCCGGCGGTGGATGCACTGCGCAGCCGTCTGGCCGACGACGACCACGTGAACGCACCCAAGGCGGCGGACTGGTTGGCGGCCGGTGTGCCGCGGGACATCGTGCAGACGGTGGTCACCGCACGCGGCCTCTTCGCCGCACTGGACATCGCCGAGATTGCCGACGCCACACAGAGCCCTCTGGCCGAGGTCAGTGAAGTGCATGCGGGCCTGGGCCAGCGCTTGGGCTTGGCGCGACTGCGCCAGCAGATCGACGCGCTCTCAGCCGAAAGCCATTGGCAGACCTTGGCCAGAATCGCGCTGAGCGACGACCTGGCCGACCTGCAACGGGCGATCGCGCTGGATGTGGTGGGACATGACGCCAGTCGGGCGCAGGGCGCCGCGTCGAAGCTGGCCGCTTGGGAGCAGCGCAACCGCGGCGCGCTCGAGCGCTCGCAACGGCTGTTGGCAGAGTTGGGCGACGCCAAGGGAGTGGATCTGGCGATGGTGTCGGTGGCGTTGCGGGAGTTGAGGAATCTGGCCTGATGGAGCCTGCGGTGCCTGCTTGCAAGCGCTCGCGCGCACTGGGAGCGCGCCAGCGCAGCGCCAAGGACTGCGGCAGCTGCCAAGCCACCGATCGATCCGCCGCGCGCGTGTGGGCTTCGGGCGAGCGCGGCATCGCGCGCGGGTGCTCGGGCTGGGTGCGGCAGCAGCCGCGGATGATGCGGGCACCGGCGTCAAGTGCCATGCGCGCGCACACCGCCATCAGCTCGGGCGTGCCGTCGCAGCGGATCGCGCCATCGACGAACTTGGGCACGCCGCGGTTGCTGCTGCGGCCGCCAGGCGCTGCAAGCGGCCTGAAGGCACCCGACCGATCCTTGATCAAGCGGCCCAACCCCCTGGCCGAGGGGTCGGCTGCACCACAGACTCTCTGGACCCGTCCCATGCGACCTGGTGATCAAGGATCACCCCAAGTGGACCCCCATGACAGACGCACTTCGGCGGCGTCGTCGGCGCTCAGCAGGTCGCAGCCGATTCCAAAGACCGCATCAGGCGGTGCCAAGTGCCTGCACCCGTACCACTACTTCATGGATCGCTGCCTGGGCCTGATCCACCTGCGCGTGCAGACCTGCCCTCACCGAACCGGTGTTCGATCACGACGTTCTGCCTATCGGAATGGCCGAGCTCGCGGAGGCGCTGCACGAAGGCGTCCGTAAGCTGTCGTCAGAATTGAGGATCCCGGGTAGCGGGCATCCGCTATCGGCGGTCCCGGCCACCGGCCACCGGCCGTCGACCCCGGCAGGCGACTTCCCGGCGAGCTGGAAATCAACGTCGCCTTGCTGTGTGCGCCAATGATCGAGAAGATCCTCACGGAACTCCGGCGCAGGCGGCCCAACCGGCCTCAAGTCAAGCCGCTCCCAGCCGAATAGACCGGCCTGGCACGACCTGATCGCCGGGCGTGGTCGCACCTACCATTGGGGCTCTCGTGAAAACTTGTCTTGTCAAGCTGACCTTGATTGCGGGTGGCGTCGTGCTAGCACCCCACGTCTTCGCGCAGTCT
>JANNSA010000738.1:0-9507 GCA_031402115.1 Hyphomicrobiaceae bacterium
CCGTGATCGGCGATGGCGACCGCTATTTCGCAAGCGAAAAGCCCTTCGACAAAAGCCATAGCCTAGAGCGCAAGGGCACGATCCTCTACGTCACAGCCGAAGTCGTGCGCCAGTTGGCAATCCTTGCCCAACCCGCCATGCCCGAGAGTGCGGGCAAACTGCTCGATCTGTTGGCCCAGCCCGCAACAGCGCGCTCATTCCAGGCGCTGGGTGCGGGCGGTCGTTTGCAGGCTGGCCTTACCCTGCCAGCCCCCGTCGGCGTGTTTCCGCGATATGTCGAACCCGAGAACACAGCAGCGCCAGCCGAGCCGGTCATAAGCAAACGCGCCCAAAAACGTGCCGCCGAAGAAGCCAAGGCTAAATCAGACAAACCCGCCTAAAATACGGGGAGATCGAGGGGTGCCCCCTCGAGCGGGTCGCAGGGCAGCAGCCCTGCCCGCATCGCGGATCTGCTCAACCCCATAGCACACGGACCAGGAATGCTCATCGACCACCACTGCCATCTCGACTTCCCCGAACTCGCCAGCGATCGCGCTGGCGTGCTGGAACGTGCCCAGGCAGCGGGCGTGACGCGGATGATCACGATCTGCACCCGCGTCCGCCGCTTCGACCAGATCACCGCGATCATCGAAGCGCACCCGGGCGTGTTCGGCTCGGTCGGCACACATCCGCACAACGCTCATGAAGAACTGGATGTCGCGGCCGACGCACTAGCGCGGCTGTCGGAGCACCCTCGCATTGTCGCGATCGGCGAGGCCGGGCTGGATTATCACTATGATCTGAGCCCGCGCGCGGCGCAGCAGCAAGGCTTCCGCGCCCACATCGCGGCGGCGCGTCTGACCGGCCTGCCGCTGGTGATCCACGCCCGCGAGGCCGATCAGGACACTGCCGATACCCTGGAAACCGAATACGCCAAGGGCGCGTTCGGCTTCGTCCTGCACTGCTTCACCGGTGGATTAGAACTCGCCCAACGCGGCCTGGCGCTCGGCGGCTACGTCTCGTTTTCCGGCATCCTGACTTTCAAGACCGCCGCCGCCCTCAAGGACGTCGCCCGCGCCGTGCCGCTCGACCGGCTGCTGGTGGAAACCGACGCACCCTATCTGGCGCCGATCCCGTACCGTGGCAAACGCAACGAACCGTCTTATGTTGTGCATACGGCAGCGGCGCTCGCAGCCGTCAAGGGCGTGACCCTGCCGGAGATCGCGGCGGCCACGACCCAGAATGCCCACCGGCTCTATGCCAAGCTGCCGCCCTTGGACGCCAAATGAAACTCAACGCATGAAACTGAAAGCGACCATCCTCGGCTGCGGCTCGTCAGGCGGCGTGCCGCGCATCGACGGCAATTGGGGCAAGTGCGATCCGGGCAATCCGCGCAACCGGCGCAGCCGCTGCTCGCTGCTGCTGGAGCGCGGCAATCCCGGCAAGGAAACCCGCGTGCTGATCGACACGTCGCCCGACATGCGGGCACAATTGCTGCAGGCCAAAGCACCGCGCGTCGACGCCGTGCTGTACACGCACGATCACGCCGACCATACGCACGGCATTGACGAACTGCGCGTGTTCGCCCTGAACAGCAAAACCCGCGTGCCGATCTATATGGACAAGGTCACGGGCGACAGCCTGCGCGAGCGCTTCACCTACTGCTTCAACAGCTCGCCGAACTATCCGCCAACGCTGGAAAGCCGGCTACTCGAACCGTTGCAATCCGTCACCGTGCCGGGACCGGGCGGCACCATTACGGCACTGCCCTTTGTCCAGTCGCACGCCAGCATGACGTCGCTGGGTTTTCGCATCGGCGGCATCGCCTATTCACCCGACGTCAGCGACCTGTCGCCGGCATCCGTGGAAGCGCTGCAGGATTTGGACGTCTGGATCGTCGACGCGCTGCGCTACCAGCCGCATCCGGGCCACTTCTCCGTCGAGCAGGCGCTCGCCTGGATCGAAAAAATCAAGCCACGCCGCGCCATCCTCACCCACCTGCACATCGACCTCGACTACGCCACCTTAACCCGCACCCTGCCCGCCGGCGTCGAACCCGCCCACGATGGCCTGGTGATTGAATGGGAGGGAGCGAAGGGCTAAGCGCCCCCGCATGTGTTACCAGCCCGGTGCGCGGCATCCTATGCGTGAAGCCGCGCCTCCTGTTGGTCGCGGTGGTCTGCTCGCGTCAAACAACGGCGACAGATCGGTCCAGCCCGCAGAACACAGGACTCTGCAATCCCGATGAACGGGCTCGGGCCGCAATCTGGCCCAGCCGGATGGCCGTTCGCATGACACCGGACCGGCCACCGGTCAGGTTTTATGCGGATTGATACAAGGGCGTCACATGGTTGTGACAAAGCGCCCACGGCTTGTTCCAAATATTGCCTGTGCACCCGCTTCACATCGCCCGGAACTGTGCTATAGCCCTGCTCATCGAAGCGGTCCGTCAACCGGACCCCTTCAGCGCGCCTCCCTAACCGGATTGGCGTTATTGCCTGGGTCCCGGCCATCCTGGCCAAGCCGACCCGTCAGCAATGGTATCGCGGGGTGGAGCAGCCCGGTAGCTCGTCAGGCTCATAACCTGAAGGTCGTTGGTTCAAATCCAGCCCCCGCAACCATCTATATCGGACTCACCGGTGTTCCGATTTCAAGACTGATAATTATCAAACAAAATCATGAACTTGGATCGCGCCTACCTTCCTTTGGGGTACGGGTCATTGGTGCCTGCATTTGCATGGAGTGACGCCATTTGGCGCTTGCGGAGCGATAGCTTCAAGCTGTGCAAGCGACACGAACGTTGAACTTTGGCCGCTTGTATGCTATTGTCATACAGATGAGTGACCAAACGGGATCAACGGCCATGTCCACTACCGTGCTGAGCGTGCGTGTCAGCCAGGAAGAGCGCGCCATATTGAAGGCCGCGAGCGAACAGGCACACACTAGCTTGAGCGACTTCGTGCGCCGCAAGGCTGTCGATGCCGCCGAGTCCGACATGCTGGAGCGGCGGATTGTCACCATCCCGGCCAAAGACTGGGAGGCTTTTGAAGCCTGGGCCAGCCGACCGGCACAGGCAATTGCGGCTATCAAGGAGCTGGCGACCACGGCGCCGACATGGCAGCGGTAACGGCGCCGCGACCGCTCGCCGAGACCGACGACCGCAGCCGCTTCGACTGCAGTCGCGATTCACTCAACAATTGGTTCCGTCAGCGCGCCTGGGCCAACCATGCCTCCGGCGTTTCGCGGACCAATATCATCTGCGATATCGCCACTGGAGAAATCGTTGGATACGTCACATTGAGTTCGGCACAGATCGAGCGTGCGTTCCTGCCCAAATCGCACCAGCGCAATAAGCCTGATCCCGTTCCGGTCACGCTGCTTGACCAGTTGGCGATCCACAAGGATTACCACGGCCAAGGCCATGCCCGATCGCTTCTGATGTTTGCCCTCAAGACGGCGGCTCGCGCATCGCGCGAGATCGGCAGCTTTGGCGTCATCACGCACCCGATCGACGACGGCGTCCGCGACTTCTACCGACGCTGGGGATTTCAGGATCTGCCCACTGATCCACGCGGGACCATGATCGTGCGTATCGTTGATCTCGAAGCCAGCGGGATCACGGCGTAACGTTGGAAGAACAGTACGACCACTGCAAAATTATATGGTTCGATGAGGCGCTAAAAGATTTTCCGAAGCGCAACGCCGATGGCCCATTGATTGCTGCGGCGAGAAACGACCCCGACAAGCTGCCCATGTCGAACACGAGTAGCAAGCGGAGTCCGGCGGTCACGGGCCAGGCGCCATCGCTCGAGCGATCGTCATTGTGCGCCCCGTGATCGCTGCAACATGCCACCCGATTGATCACCTCGCAGGCCACCTCGTATCCGAGGCTTCGGTAACCCGACTGCCGCTTCAGCGCCATGCGCGCCAGCAAAGGCACGCATGAATCGACGTAGTCGTAGACGACGACCTCGCACTTGGCGTGGTGCTCGCGGTGCAACCGGCCGACGTACTGGGCGTGGTTGGACTTCCAGGAGATCGGCATCGCCAGGAACAAGGTGTCGAGAGAGGCGTCGTCGAAGCCTGGACCTCCCCCGATTTAGTGGAGAGCTGGTGTCTCTTGCTTCTTGCCGGCGCGGAACGCTGCCTCGAAGTTGGCAGGGCTCATGTAGCCCAGGCTGGAATGACGCCGTCGCGGGTTATCGAAGCCTTCGATGGAGCTGCCTATAGCCTGTGACGCCTGCCAGCGCGAGGTGAAAGCAGTTCGCCATACCAAATCAGATTTGATTGTTTTGAATACGGATTCCACCATTGCATTGTCGTAGCAATTACCTCGACCGCTCATTGAGATGACGCATCCGTGGTCCTCAACGAGTTTTTGATAGTCGCCAGCGCAATATTGGCTGCCGCGATCGGAGTGATGGACGAGGCCTGCGGCGGCAACGTCGCCGAATTCGTCCTCCTGCATCGGGATGAGCTTGCGTGGCCGCCCGGGCTTGGGCTGGTCGTAAAGCCCGGCAAGCCCTTCAGCGTTGTCGCGTATGATGGCGTCGCCGAGCGATTGACGTTCGCTGCCAACCACGTGCGCCGCCTGCGAAAAACTCATCCCTTCCATGGCGTTGGCAAGCGCCAGCAACCGCCGCGCAACCCGCGGCACGTGCTGCACCCGTGCCAACCGGCGCAAATCGTCCGGCCCGTGAAGATCACTCCGGATTGCAGTTCTGCCAGCCATCGAGCACCCCGAATCAGTCGGATGGCTCTCCATGAATCACACTCCTCCCGGCGTGTGAATCCATCGAGTCAGTTCATGTGCGGGACGGCGTAACAACTCACCTTCTAGTTGCAGCTCCCCGATCGCCTCACGGCATTGGCAGGGCTTCGTGCTCCTTCAGCACTTTGCCGCCTTCGCCGTCGGTTTCCACCAGCCGGACGCGGTAGCCCCAGAGACGGGCGACGTGGAACAGGGTGCGCTCGCACGCCTCCTTGTCGAGCAGGATGCCGTCGCGCACCCGATGCGTCAGGACGAGGCGGCGCGTGCCCGACAGATCAGCATCGGTGACGCACAGGTCGGGGTCCTGCACGCCGACCTCATATTGCCGCGCGAGGCCACGGCGGACGCGCTTGTAGCCCTGTTCGTCATGGATCGCACGAATCGACGCAATCGGCGCCACCGCTTCGTCATGCACTTCGAACAGCCGGAAATCACGCATCACTTTGGGTGACAGATGCTGCAGGATAAAGCTCTCGTCGCGCAGGTCCGACCAAGCTTCCTTCAGCGTGCCGAGCGCGTCGCCATTGCCAGCGAAATTCGGGAACCAGTCGCGGTCTTCGTGCGTCGGCTCTTCGCAGATACGCTTGATGTCGCGCATCATGGCGAAGCCGAGCGCATAGGGGTTGATGCCGGAATAATGCGGGTGGTCATAGGGCGGCTGCATGACGACGGACGAATGACTGTGCAGGAATTCCAGCATGGCGCCTTCGGTGAGCTGGCCTTCCTCGTAGAGTTGATTGATAATCTCGTAATGCACGAAGGTGGCGCAGCCTTCGTTCATCATTTTGGTCTGGCGCTGCGGATAGAAGTATTGCGCCAGCATGCGGACAATGCGCAGCAGCTCGCGCTTCCACGGCTCCAGCTTTGGCGCGTTCTTTTCCAGGAAGTAGAGGATGTTCTCCTCGGGCAGGCCGAGCGACGCCTGTTCGCGCTGCGAACCGCCGGCGCCAGCCAGGATGGCGACCGGTTCGGGCGGCCGCGGCACCGTCCGCCACAGATCGCTAAAGGTGGATTCCTCATAGGCGCGGCGGTCTTCTTCGCGCTTGCCTTCCTCGGCGCTGGTGCGCGATTTGCGCCGGCTCGGATGCCGGCTGACGCCCTGGCCCATCAGCGCGTGCGCCGCGTCGAGCACGCTTTCTACCTCGTCCAATCCGTAGCGCTCCTCGCACTCCGCGACATAGCCTTTGGCGAAGGCGAGATAATCGAGAATGGCACCGGCATCAGTCCATTGCTTGAACAGATAATTGTTCTTGAAGAAATGGTTGTGGCCCATGGCAGCATGCGCCAGCACCAGCACCTGCATGGTCATGGAGTTCTCCTCCATGATGTAGTTGATGCACGGGTTGGAGTTGATCACCAGCTCATAGGCGAGCGAGCGCATGCCGCGCTTGTACATGTGCTCTTCGCGCGCGAACGTCTTGCCAAACGACCAGTGCCGGTACATCTGCGGCATGCCGGTGGAGGCATAGGCGTCGAGCATCTGCTCGGCGGTAATCACCTCGATCTGGTTGGGATAAATGTCCAACTTCATGTCGCCGACGCCAATCCGCTCGATCTCGGCATAGGCGGCTTTGATCTGATCGAAGTTCCAGTCGGCGCCTTCATACAGCGGCTTGCGGCCGCCAACTGGCCGCTTCGACAAACTGGCGGTGTCGAGAACCGGGGTGTCGGCTTTGGGCTTTGACATGGCGGGGCGCTGGCTCCGGTCGCTCTCAGGGTGACGCTTATGCCGCCGCGCCGGTGCGGGCGAACAATTCACGGAACACGGGATAAATATCGCCGGCTGACGCCACGCGCTTCATGGCGAAATGCGGGTTGCTGTCGATCAGGTCCTCATAGCCGGACCAGACGATGCTGTCGTCTGGCACGCGCGACGAGTTCTGCGGCGGGCTGACTTCAATATAGGCGAAGTACTGGCAAGCCGGCAGCACACTTTCATCCAGCATCTTGATGCAGCGGCTCATGTCGTCATCGAAATTATGGCCATCGGAGGCTTGCGCCGCGTAAATGTTCCAGTCCGACACCGGATAGCGCGCTTTGATGACGTCGAGCATCACGTCAAGTGCCGAGGAGATCACCGTGCCGCCGGTTTCGCGGCCATTGAAGAAGGTGTCCTCGTCGACTTCCGCAGCTTCCGTGGTGTGCCGGATGAAGACCACGTCGACGGCCTTGTAGTGGCGCACCAGGAAGATGTGCAGCAGCATGAAGAAGCGCTTGGCGAGTTCTTTCAAGTCCTCGGTCATCGAGGCGGAGACGTCCATCAGGCAGAACATCACCGCTTGCGTGGTCGGCCTGGGAATGCGCTCGAAACGGCGGTAGCGCAGGTCGATCGGATCGATGAACGGGATTGACCGGCGCAGGCATTCCAGCCGCGTCCGCTTGGCTTTGAGTTCCTCCAATTTGGCGACGAGCTCGGCGGTCGGCGTGCCCGCTGCCTCCAGCGCCACGATCTCGGCCTCCAGCGCCTGCATCTCGGACGTGCGCGGCCGCTTCAGCGCGATCCGGCGCGCCAAACTCTTGCGCAAGGTCCGCACCTGGCTGAGCCGGGCTGGCGGGCCATCGGAGGAGAAGCCAGCCCGCACCGGTTGTGACGAGCGGATGTCCTTCAGCTTGGCCTTGACCAGGTTCGGCAATTGCAGGTCCTCGAAGAATAGATCGAGGAACTCATCCTTGGTCAGCGTGAAAGCGAACTCGTCCTCGCCCGAACCATCGGGGCTGCCCTTGGCGCCGCGGCTGCCGCCACCCTTTTGCGGCTTCTGGATGACATCGCCGACGGAGTAATCGTGATTGCCCGGCAGCACGAAATCACGCTGGCCGACGCCACGCCCAAGCCCAAACGACGGCTCGCGCAGATTCTTCGAGCGGATCACCACCTTTTCGGAGCCCTCGACTTCGGACACCTTGCGCTTCTTCAACGCGTCCTTGACCGCCTCGCGGATCTCGCCCTTGGCGCGCCGCAGCAGCCGCTGGCGGTTGCCGAGGCTCTTGGATTTTGGATTGAGGCGGCGATCGACGATGTTCATGTGGCGTGAAACCCGCTGGCCGGCGACTGCAAACAATATAACCCGTCACGCGCCAATGCATAACCCGCAATGCAGGTGCCAGTGGGGCAATTCTGGGATGCGGGGACACGATGTCCATCTTCGACCATGCACAAAGCCAAGGTTCTAACTCTGAACTCGCGGCCGAAGATCAACTTCATGTCGCCACCCCTGGGCGCCTAGGCAATCTACTAGTGACAAACCAGGAACAAATCATGTACATGGTCAAGTCAGTTGTGGCGGGGATGACTCGTCGCCCATGGCAAATCGTGGAATAAGGAGTGCAGGCAATGACCGTCACCGGGCTTCGGGTGATTGAAGGGGGAACCATGGATAAGCAGAAGGCACTCGAGGCGGCGCTGGCCCAGATCGAGAAGCACTTCGGCAAGGGCTCGATCATGAAGCTCGGCGATAACCGGGCGATTGACATCGAGTCGGTTCCAACCGGCTCGCTTGGCCTTGACATCGCGCTCGGCATTGGCGGCTTGCCCAGGGGCCGCGTCATTGAGATTTTCGGGCCGGAATCGTCGGGCAAGACGACGCTGGCGCTGCATGTCGTGGCAGAGGCCCAGAAGCGCGGCGGCGTTTGCGCCTTCATTGACGCTGAACACGCGATGGACCCGGTCTATGCCAAGAAGCTCGGTGTCAATGTCACCGAGTTGCTGATCTCGCAACCCGATACGGGCGAGCAGGCGTTGGAAATCGCCGACACGCTGGTGCGCTCCGGCGCCATTGAGGTGCTGGTGATCGACTCAGTTGCTGCCTTGACGCCCAAGGCCGAGATTGAGGGCGATATGGGTGACAGCCTGCCCGGCTTGCAAGCCCGCCTGATGAGCCAGGCGCTGCGCAAGCTGACGGGTTCGATTTCGAAGTCCGGCTGCATGGTCATCTTCATCAACCAGATCCGCATGAAGATCGGCGTCATGTTCGGCAATCCGGAAACCACGACCGGCGGCAACGCGCTGAAGTTCTATGCCTCGGTGCGCCTCGACATCCGCCGCATCGGCCAGATCAAGGCCAATGAAGAACCGGTCGGCAACCAGACGCGCGTCAAGGTCGTGAAGAACAAGGTGGCGCCGCCGTTCAAGCAGGTGGAATTTGATCTGATGTATGGCGAGGGCATCTCCAAAGTCGGCGAATTGGTTGATCTCGGCGTCAAAGCCGGCATCATCGAGAAGTCCGGTTCGTGGGTGTCCTATAATGGTCAACGGATCGGCCAGGGCCGCGAGAATGCCAAGACGTTCCTGAAGCAGAACCCCCTGGTCGCCGATGAGCTGGAGAAAGCCATCCGCGCCAATGCCGGCCTGATCGTCCAGAAAATGCTTACCGATCCGGCGCCAGGCGAGGAAGCCGCCGAGGCCGGCGAGGATGTCGATCCCGATACCGGCGAAATCGTCGACAAGCGCCGCAAACGCGGGTGAAGTCCGGCGGGGCGGGGCATCAGCGCTCGCGCTCCGCCGGCGTCCTGACCTGGTGCCTGGGTTCTCTGGTTAGGGCACTTCGATCGATAGCCGCTGCGAATTCATCGGCAGATTGGGTTGCAAAAGTGTCGGGTGCGAAAGGCCTTCTTCAGGCCGTATCGCACCGAAACAGGCCGTGAGCGCCAGCCTCTGGTGCGATACGGCGAAGACGCCGAAGCTTCACCCGGCAGCGCCGGAACGTTTCTCAGCATTGGGCCGGGCTGGTCGAGCCTGGCGAACACACCATTGCGCCGGC
>JANNSA010000739.1:0-9223 GCA_031402115.1 Hyphomicrobiaceae bacterium
AATCGTTTGTGCAGTCCTTGGCCGATATCGCCGGATGGGTCGAAAAACTTGATCCGGCCTGGATGAAATTTACCGGCACTTTGGTGGCGAGTGTAGCCACCCTGACCGCCGTGGGTCTGGCTGTTGGTTTGGTAGCCAAGGGCATGAAGGGATTTGCAGCGATCCCTGGCCTCGGTGCGGCCGGGAAACTAGCGTGGGGAGCAACCGGCATACCAGCCGGTGTTGCCGGTCTTGGAGCACTCGGCGGCTGGGCGCTCGGTCGTGCTGGTGTGCTTTCGCGCGGTGCAACAGTCGGTGCTCCAATCGGGCTCGGCGCTGCCACTGCAGGCGGCGCTGGCATCATGGGTGTGCAGGCCGCGCGCTCGGTCTCGGCGTTGTCAGGATTGAAAGCGATCGCACTCGGCGCGGGCCGTCTGTTGATTCCAGGCATCGGCATTATTTCGCTCGGCGCCATGGGCTATGGCGCCTACGAAGGTTACAATCAAACCGGCACCGTAGGTGGGGCCTTTCGTGGTGCACTGGGCATCGGTGAGTCGAAGGCCGCCGACGGGTCACCAGTGGGCCCGTCACTATCAGATGGCGCGCCCACAGCCGATGGCACCGGCGCTGCCGCCCCATCGGCTGTGCAGTCGTCGATGGACGAGCTCAGGGCGGTGGTCGGGGCGGTCGACCTGACGAGCGAGGGCGAGCGTATCATGGCATCGCTCGAAGCGGGCATCCGCAACGGCACGGCGGGCGTGGTTGCTGCCATGGAGGCGGCGACCGCTGGCATTCGTGGCGCGGCCAACACCGTCAATCTGAACGTCGGCCCTTCGATGCAGGGGAGCAAATGAGCTGGAAGGATTCACTCCGCCCCGGCTCGTTCCGCGGCGTGCCGTTTCATACCGAGGATCGCTCGGCCAAGACCGGGCGCCGCATCGCCCTGCACGAGTATCCAAAGCGCGACCTGCCGTTCCCCGAAGACATGGGGCGCGACACACGCAAATTCTCGGTCAAGGTGTACCTCGTCGGCGAGGACTACATGTCCGCCCGCGAACGCCTGATGGAGGCGTGCGAGGAAGCCGGGCCCGGCCGCTACGTCGACCACTGGCGTGGCGAGATCCAGGTGGTGTTAGAGGCCTGCGATCTGCAGGAGCACAACCACCAGGGCCGCTATTGCAGCTTTTCACTATCCTTCATCGAGGCCGGCGAGGATCTCGGTATCTCCGGCATCGCGGCAACGGCTGTGCAGCTGGGCATGGCAGTGTCGGCGCTAGCCGCCACCGCCGCGCAGGCGTTCATGCTGGGTTCGGGCTCGGGCCTGGCCTCGGTTTCGTCGTTCAGCCAGTTGACCGGGTCGCTCGGCCAGCTCTCTAACGTGGCGGCGGGCTCCGGCCTGCGCGCCCTCAACGGGGTAGCTGGCAACATGCCGATCGGCACCGCGCTGGGGCCAGCCATGAAAGCGGCGGTCGCGCTTGGAAGAGACGTGTCGGACCTGTTCGAGGAATAGCATGATCAGCAACGGCAAACGTGCCTTCCGGCCGGCTGCCGGAACGGCAGTCGGAAGGCGCAATCAATAATGCCCCGCCTGACCCCCGAAACCGTGATCGAAGGCACTGTGCGTATCCTTGACGTCGTGCTGCCGCGGTACCGGCGCACGCCGGGGGCGATCTCGGATCAGCGCCGCTATAGCAAATACCGCCGAGCGCTGGAGCGCATGTTGACCGACCTGCGGGCCGCCGCCCGTTCTGAATCGCTGGCGCTCGACCTGGCTGAAATCGCCGCGGGCTACGAGGCGTCGTCGTCCGACCCGCGCGCCGTGATCCGCAACCTCGATGGCGTGACCGTCGCGCTGCGCAGCCTGCAGCCGGTGGACGGCGCCTCGGTCGCAACACGCCAGCGCCGCCGCACCGAGATCCTGTTGTCGGCCTATCTCGAATGCCTGGCGCTCGCCGCCCAAGGCCGCGCCATCGCCACGATCGAGCCGGTGTCCTACGAGGAAACCGTGCGGCTGTCGCGGTCGATGACCCGGACTTTTGATCTTGGCATCGAGCGCGCGGCCGATCTGGGCCTCGACGCGCTGTTGCCATCGCTGCGCGAGACCCGTGCCGCGATCGTGCGTGATCTCGTCGAGCGCGGACGGCCGTTGGCCCGCGTCTCAACCTATGAGACCGCCGTGCCGCTGCCGGCTGTCGTGCTGGCGCATCTGCTTTATCAAGACGCCGCCCGCGCCGATGATCTGCGCGCGATGAATCCGACGCACGAACACCCAGCCTTCATGCCGACCGCCGGTCAGGCTTTCAGCAGATGATGATGTACCTGTTTGACGGAACACTTGCTCCGATGCTCCGCGCCTTCCGGCCGGCTCGCCGGAGGCGAGTCGGAAGGCGCAACCAAAATGAGTAACCGCCTGCTGTTTGCCAATACCGGCAACATGCGGGTGTCGCTGCTGGTCGGTGGCATGCTGTACGAGGGCTGGACCTCGGTCGACGTGACGCGGTCGGTCAGTCAGATGAGTGGGCAATTCACGCTGGTCGTGTCCGAGCGCTGGACCGCTGGCCAGGGTGGTCCATCGTCGCTGCTGCAATGGCGCATCCGGCCTGGTGATGCCTGCACGCTGCTCTATGACGGCATTCCGGTGATCACCGGCTATGTCGATGCCTACAACCCGCGCTACGGCGCCAAGCAACACGAAGTGACCATTCAGGGCCGCTCGAAGACCGGTGACCTGTGCGACTGCTCGGCCGAGCATCCGGGCGGCGAGATGAAGAAAGTCAAGCTCGATCAGATCGCCCGCACGCTGACCGCGCGTTACAAGCTCGGCGTCAAGGTTGACGGCGACACCGGCGCGCCGTTCGACGACTACCGTGTCGAACAGGGCGAGACGGTGCACGAATCGATTGAGCGCTATGCGCGGTCACGTGCCATGCTGGCGACGGACGATGCCGAGGGCAACCTGGTGCTGAAACAGGTGCAGTACACAGCACCGGTGGCGACCTTGACCGAGGGCATCAACATTCTTGATGCGACGGCCCAGCTGCGCTCCGACAAACGACACTCGAACATCCGCACCAAGGGGCAGCGCGCCGGCACCGATCAGGTCTATGGCAAACAGGCCGCCCAGATCACGGCCGAAGCCGATGACGAGGGGGTGGTGCGTTACCGGCCGCTGGTTGTCGTACCGGAAGGCGCGACCACCAAGCAGACCGCGCGCGACCGCGCCGACTGGGAAGGCGCCAGGCGCGCCGGCGAGAGTGTCAAGGCGGAGGTGTCGGTGGTGGGCTGGACCTATGCCCCCGGCCAACTGTGGACGCCGGGCGACATGGTGATGCTGATCTCGCCGATGCTGGCGATCGAGCGACCGCTGGCGATCCAGACCGCATCGATGAAGCAGGACAAAAGCGGCACGGTTACCCGCCTCGCGCTGGTGCCGCCGGAAGCGCTCAACCCCAAAGCCCGCAAGGGCAAGGGCGGCAAGAACGATTCACTGTGGCGCAATACGCGCCCGTTCAGACGGGCCAGGTAGTTTTTAATTGGCCCCGGCGACTCCCGTTCCGGGAGCCGGCCGCCGGGGCCGGAAAGGGTGACATGTCAGTCTCAAGAACCGACTTCGACCGCCTGCAGCGCCGCGTCGACATGATGCTGACGCGCGGCACTGTCGTGCGCACCGACGACCAGAAGTTGCAGTATCTCGACGTCGAGCTGATGCACGACGAGAAGCCGACCAAGGTCGAGCACTTTCAGCAGTATGGCTACACAGCGCGGCCAAAAGAGGGCGCCGAGGTGCTGACCGCACTGATCCAGGGCAACCGCGATCATCCGATCGTCATCGCCTACGACGACCGGCGCTACCGCCTGCAGGGGCTTGAGAACGGCGAGGTCGCGCTCTACGACGACCAGGGCCAGAAGGTGCATATCAAGCGCAATGGCATCGTGGTCGAGACGACCAAGGACGTCACGGTCAAGAGCACGCAAAAAGTGATTGTCGATTGCCCTGACATTCGGCTCGGATCGGCCAACCCCACCGCGCGGGTGATGCTGGAAACCGGCCCGGCGACCAGAATAAAAGGGGTTTAGCGGTGTCTGACATCAGGGTGATCTGGGACCCCGACGCGTTGCTCGGCGACTGGCTGCTGACCGGCTCAGTGCTCGATACCTCGCGCGAGATCGTCACCGCCGTTGCGATCTCGCTGTTTACCAACCGCACGGCACTTGCCGATGACCCGCTGCCGTCCGGCACGGATCGACGCGGCTGGTGGGGTGACCATGAGGCCCGTGACATCCACGGCGGCACGCCGATCGGCTCGCGGCTCTGGCTGTTATCGAGAGAGAAACAGACCGAGCAAACCCGCGTGCGTGCCGAGGACTACTGCCGCGAGGCGCTGGCCTGGATGGTGGCCGACAAGCTCGCGACCCGGATCGACGTCGCTTGCGCCTGGTTCGCTCATCAGCGCCTCGGCGCCGAGATCGACATCATCCGAGGCCCCGCGAAGTCGATCGCGGTGCGCTTCGAAAAGCTTTGGCAAGAGGTTTCCTGATGCCCTGGAATTTGCCGCTGCTGCGCGATCGTCGCCGCCAGGTGCGCGATGATATCGCGGCCCATTTGCCCGGCGCCGATGCCAGCGTGCCGAACTCGGTGCTGCGGGTGGTCGGCGATGCGCAAGCGGCGCTGACTCACGACAACGACCGCCACCTGGAATGGGTGGCGCGAATGATGATGCCGGATACCGCCGAGGGCGAATTCGCCGAGCGCTGGGCCAACATCTGGCTGCCCGAGGGCCGCAAGCCGGCGACCTATGCGCGGGGCCATGCCACCATTACCGGCACGCCCGGTGCCGCAATCCCGGCTGGCACCGTGCTGACGGCGAGCCTGGTCGATGCCGACGGCACCAGTGTCACGTGGCAGTATGAGGTAACAACCGGGCTGACGTTGTCGGGAGCGTCGGCCGCGGTCGCGATCGCCGCCACTGACGCCGGCGCGCTCGGCAATCTCGACGAGGGCGCCACGCTGGAATTCCTGTCGGTGCTGCCCGGTCTCGATGCGTCGGCGGTGGTCGCAGCGCCCGGCCTTGCCGGTGGCGCCGATATC
Organism: Hyphomicrobiaceae bacterium; assembly: GCA_031402115.1. Taxonomy (GTDB): domain Bacteria; phylum Pseudomonadota; class Alphaproteobacteria; order Rhizobiales; family Hyphomicrobiaceae; genus JANNSA01. The sequence continues at coordinate 5,069 of JANNSA010000739.1, forward strand.
GAGACCGACGAGGACCTCCGCGTTCGCACCATCGACCGCATCCAGGCGCCGCCGCATGGCGGCACCGCGCACGATTACGTGCAATGGGCGCTGGAGGTGCCGGGCGTCACCCGCGCCTGGGCAGCGCAGGAGATGGGGGTCGGCACCGTCACCATCCGTATCATGCTCGACGACGTGCGCAGCTATCTGAACGGTTTCCCGGCCATCGATGATCTCGACCTGGTCACCGCCTACATCGCCGAGCGGCGGCCGGTCACCGTCGCCGACTTCTGGGTAGTGGCGCCGGTGGCGCAGCCCGTCAACCTGGTGATCGATGATCTGATCGGCGACACACCGGAAACCCGCGCCAACATCGCCATCGAGTTCGCGGCCATGCTGCGATTCCGCAGCCGACCAGGCGCGATCATCTATGCGAGCTGGATCAGGGAGGCGGTCGCGATCGCAACCGGCGAGGACCATCACGATCTGACCATCGGCAATGTGATCCCGGCCAGCGCCGGGCACCTGATCGTGCCAGGAAATATAACCTTCACATGACTTATGTACGCCGCGACCTGGACTCCTGGCACCACGCTGTTCTGACACTGCTGCCGCGTGGCGAGGTGTGGCCGCGGGCGCTGGGCTCAGGTTTGGTGCGCACGATGCGCGGGCTGATGGGTGTGGTCGAGCGCTGGGCCAATGATACCGCGAACTTCCTGCTGATCGAGGCATTCCCGCCGACGAGCGCGGGCCTGCTGCCCGACTGGGAGCGGGTGCTGGGTCTGCCGGAGCCGTGTTTCCCGGAGGCGCGAACGATGGCCGAGCGCCGCCTGGCGGTGCGCGAAAAACTGCGCCGCCGGCCGGGTGCACAAGACCGGGCCTACTTTTTCGAGCTGGCCGAGCGGCTGGGCTACCACGAGCGCACGCCGGCCGAGACCGAACTGCCGTTCGAACTGCCCGGCGCGGTGGCACGGACCAAGAAGATCGCCATCCGCGAATACCGCCCGTTCATGTGTGGCGTTTCGCGCTGTGCCGATCCGACTTGGCAAGTCGAGCCGCACAAGGCCCGGTTCTACTGGACGATTGCGATCTACGAACCGCGGCTGACCTGGTTCCGGGCCGGTAGCGGCGGCGGCCGTTCCGGCGTCGATCCGATGTTGCGCGTTCGCCGCGCCACCGATCTCGAGTGTGTGTTCGATCGGCTCAAGCCGGCGCACACCATCTGCATCTATGACTATCAGGGGACCTGACCATGAAATACCAAGGGCCGTTCCGCGACGACTTGCCGGCCGCCGATGTGAGCCTCACCAACAACCCGACCGATGCGGCCTATGTCAACGGTGACCCGGCGGTCGCCCGCGAGGGCTCGATCCCGCCGGCGGCGTCGTTCGAGCAGCACCAGCGCGAGCTGGTTCACCTGATTTCCTATTCGACGCAGACGCCGAGCAATTTAGATCTCGAGCAGGTGCGCAAGGCGATCAAGTGGATGATCGATCAGCAAGCGACGCTGGCCTCGGTCGGCGGCGGCGTGCCGGTATACGAAGGGCTCGAGTCGGCGGTGCAGAAAATCCGCTCGCTGATCGCCGGTACCAACATCACCATCGAGGTGGTCGAGGACGGCTCGACCGGCGACTTCGCGCTCAAGCTCAACAGCACCGCCGGTACCGGCGGCAGCACGGTGACGATCGGCAACAGCGGCAGCGGCGTCGCGGTGTACAAAGGCAACGAGGCCGGCGTCGAGCGATTCCGTACCCTGGAGGGCGCCGGCGGCATCACCATCGCGTTGTCCGGCGACGGCACCAAGGTGGTGCTGACCGGTTCCAGCGGCGGTGGCGGTAATATCCTCAACGCCGGCGACGGCGTCGAGATCGGCAAGGAGACCAGCGGTGTCGTCACCGCGCTGCGATCGCTGAAGGCCGGCATCGGTGTCGCCCTGACCCTGATCGATGGCGACGGTGACGAGGATGAAATCGTCATCAGCGGCACCCCGATCATCCCGCTCTATCCCAACCCCGGCTGCTACACGATGGTCCCGGCCTTCTCGGATCTGACCAGTAACATAGGTCAAATCAAAAATGCGACCGGCTCCGGCGGCTGGCTGGTCACCGCCGTGATTACCCTGCCGTTTGGCGTCTGGCAGTGCACCGGGGCCTGGGGCGTCATCAACGGCAGCGGCGGTGCGTCGTCAGGCGATAGTGTGTCGTACGTCGCGCAGTTCCTTCGCGTGTCTTGAGCTTTTTTACTGAAACAGTAGCACTCGTCTTCGACGCAGCTCCGCACCTCGCGGCTGCTCGCACGAAGCGCAGTTGGAAGGCGCAATCAGCATGACCTATACCGGCTTTCGCGTCACCGGCGTGCGCGCGGTGACGTCGCGGCCCAGCGACAAAGACCAGGCGGTGCCGGGTTCAACCTGGGCGCGCGACCGCTCGGCGCCGGGCGCCAACGACGGCACCGAGGTCGACGCCACTTTCCTAAACCGCATCCGCGTCAATTTAGAGGGATTGGTGACGGCGCTGGGCGGCAACCTCGCCGATGGCGACGCGCAGCTCTCGAACGCGGCAGCGGCGCTGATGGCCGACATCGAGGGCCGCGCCAGCATCACGGGCGACACCTTCACCGGCGACCTCGTCATTGCCAAGCAGAACCCCTCACTATTGCTGCGCGATAGCGACAACCCAGCCGAAGGGCTGCAGCTGGTTGTGGTCGACAACCAGAGCTACATTCAGGCAGGGAACGGCAACGAGTCGATCATATTCTCCGGTCTTGGTGGCACCGCACTGGCCGATCTCTACCGGTATGACGGCGCGGTACAACGCAGGGTTTGGGATGCGGGCAACTTCCCAGCCGGGGAGCGCATCGCCCTCGATGGTGCCGACAACGCGCTCAACTTCCGTTCGACGGACGGCGCGCTCAACTTGCAGATTGGCGACCGAGACCTTGCGGTCAACCGCTTACTGATTGAAGGCGGCGCCACCGGAAATGGGCCCGTGCTAGCCGCCATCGGCACTGACATTAATGTGGACATAAACTATGCTGGCCAAGGAACAGGGGGACACCGTTTCGGCAATGGAATGGGGCTTGGATTCCATGTCATCAATGCCGGTCTCGGGGCTGAACTAACTCATTGCATTCAGGCCTACGGCGGCGACGGCACGACTAACCCCGGCCTACAGTCCACGGAAGATTTTGATTACAAGACGCCGCTGAGCCACGAGCATATCTGGCGCGTCAACAGCGAGATCGTCGGTAAAATCAAAGCAAGTAGTACCGCTGCGCAGACGAGTTGGGCCGCGCTGGTCTCTTCACCGACTTCATCGCCTAGCATCAGCTTCGAAGGCTCCGCCGCTTCGGTTAATGGATGGATACGGACCAAGGGCAGCACGCCCGAAACGCGGTTTCTCAATGATCAGGGAAGCGCTCTTCTGGTATCGCCGAACGGTGCAACAAAAAATGGCCTGGTGATCCGGCCGTCAGCCGCCGGTACGCCGGTCAGGGTGTACCCGTCTAATATGGCCTACGACTCGTCGGGGGACACGGCGCCGATACTATCGCTTGAGACTACCAATGTCGGCAGTATCATACGCCTGTGGGGTACCGCTGGTGCGACCGGCCTCGAACAACTCGACAATGGCGCCATCATGCTGCCGCGGCTTGCCGCCGCGCCGGCGTCACCGGCTGCAGCATGGTCCTATTTCGACACAGCGATGGCCAAGCGCCAGGAGTACAACGGTTCGGCGTGGCTCACCCCGATGTACGAGGGTCAGGGCATTACCCGCGGTGTCCGTGTTGTGACTGCCGCAGGCGCCATCACCGTCACTGCGACCGATGATCTTGTCGTCGTCAACAAGACGGTTGGTGCCGCAACGGCGGTCACTTTGCCTTCGAGCCCGGTCCTTGGCCGGATCTACACCATTAAAGACGGCAAGGGCGATGCCGCCGCCAACCCCCTCACGCTAACACCTGCAAGCGGAAACATCGACGGTGCACCAGATCTTGTCGTAGCGACGAGCTACGGGTCCGCCGACGTTTTTCACAACGGCACAGAATGGAACGTGGTCTGACATGAGCTACATGGGCAAACCCGAGTACGTTCGGCCGCTGAAGAGATCGGCTGTTGCCATTCCTCATACCGGCACCACTGCGGAAACGGTATTGGCGACGATCCCCGTTGAGGCC
>JANNSA010000740.1:0-2159 GCA_031402115.1 Hyphomicrobiaceae bacterium
CCGGGCCACGCGGCTTCGAGCAGGGTGGATTTGGTGACGGGCTGTTGATCGGCGTCGACCAAGGCCTGCAGCAGTGCCGCGGCGCGTTGGCCAAGGCGCAGGTCGGTGCCGTTGCCGCGCAGCATGCCGCTGGCGGGGTCGAAGGTGAGGGAGCCGAAGGCGATGACAGGATTGCTCATACTTCTGCCAGTCCCGCCAGCCGCAGACCGTCGAGAATGGCGGCGCAGCGGCTGGGGTCTTTTTGCGGCTGCCCGGCCCAGATGCTCGCGATGCTGGCCACCGGGGCAAGTTTGCGGAATTCGGCGAGATATTTTCGCGCTTCGTCCATCCGGCCAAGCTGCGCGTTTGCCGCAATCAACATCCAGTACGTGCAATGAAAATTCGGCCTTACCGCCAGTGATCGGGCAGCCCAAGCCAGAGCCTCCGGATAGTCGCCGAGAACCATCTGACAATGTGCAATTCCAGTCATCGAAATATGCGTTTCCGGATCGCGGGGGCCGAGCCGGATCGCTCGATGGAAACAGGCCAGCGCATCCGCAATACTTCCGCAGTGCAGATGTGCGATGCCCGCCCGGCTGACCACTAGCAGGTCGTTCGGATTTGCCTCGACGGCCGAAAGGATGGCCGCCATCGCCAAGTCATAGTCCTTGGTGTTGTGCAGCATGAGCATGCTGCAATGCGCGATCACGAACGCGTCACCCGCTGCGCGCTCCAAGCCCCGGCGCGCCAGTTCGGCGGCCTTCTGCCTTTCTTCTGGCTCGACCGTCGCAAAGGTCCGCGTCAGGCGTTGGCCGAGTGCATAGCTGGCAAGGGCCAGGAACACTGGATTGTCCGGCTCCATATCCAATGCCACTGACAACAACGCATAGGCCTCTGCATTATCCGCGGCGGTCTCCATCGAAAGCTTTGGCAGCGCCCGCAAATAGAGGTCATAGGCCGCGATGCTGCCCGGCCGGTCCCGGCGCGAGCGGTCAAGCTCCGCCTTCTGGATATGCGGCTCGACAACGGTCGCCACGCTTTCGGTGATGCGGTCCTGAAAGTCGAACACCTCCGCCACCGCGCCGTCGAACTGCTCGGCCCAGATATGCCGGCCGTTTTCGCATTCAACCAGCTGCGCCGAGATGCGCAGCCGGTCGCCAGCGCGGCGGATGCTGCCTTCTAGCACATAGCGCACCCCAAGGTCATAGCCGATCTGGCGGACATCGGTGGCCTGACCCTTGTAGGCAAAGCTGGAGTTGCGGGAGATGATGGCGAAGGATTTGAAGCGCGACAGGGCAGTGATGATATCCTCGACCACGCCATCGGCAAAGTAATCCTGCGTGGCGTCGCCGCTGAGGTTGACGAAGGGCAGGACGGCTAGTGCCGGTCTGGGGGTTTCATCGTTCACTTGCGGCGGGGCTTGCGGGACGATCAGCCGATAGCCCGCGCGCGGCACGGTCACGATCCAGTCCTGTCCATGCGGGCCAGGGCCGAGCAATTTACGCAGTCCGGCGATCTGCACCGTCAGGTTGCCCTCTTCCACCGCAAGGCCCGGCCAGCCCGCCACCATCAGGGCGGATTTGGCGACAGTCTGGCCTTGTGCCGCCAACAAAGCGGACAGCAAGGCGATGCCGCGCTGCCCCACGGCCACCGACTGCCCATCCCGCAACAATGCGCCGCGTTCGGGGTCGATCTGAAACGGCCCAAAAGTGGAACGCTCGCTCATGTTTCCGCCAGCCCTGCCAATCGCAGGCCCTCCAGAATAGCGGCGCAGCGGGTGGGGTCCTTTTGCGGCTGACCGGCCCAGATGCTGGCGACGGTGGCGAAGGGGACGAGCTTGCGGAAAACATCGAGATCCTTCCGCGCGTCCTCCATCCGGCCAAGCAGCGCATTGGCGGCGATCAGCATCCAGTAGGTGCAGGCAAAGTTCGGATTCGTTGTCAGCGACCTTTTGGCCCAGTTCAGCGCCTCTGCGAAATCGCCCAGCGCCATATGGCAGTGCGCAATCCCGGTCAGCGGCCCATGGGCGTGCGGATCGTACGGGCTGAGCCGGATCGCCCGGTGAAAATACTCCAGCGCGTCTGCGACAGAGCCGCAATGTAGGTTCACGAGACCAGCGCGATACACGACCTCGAGATTGTTGGGATTGGCCGCCACCGCAGATTGAATGGCCGACATCG
>JANNSA010000741.1:0-2080 GCA_031402115.1 Hyphomicrobiaceae bacterium
GGCGCAAGCCCAGTCGCGGATTGCCGATCAACGGCAGATCATCATTTTCCCGGAAGCCACACGGCGTGAGCCAGGCGCGCCGCCGGATTACAAGCCAGGCGTCGCGGCGCTGTATCAGGCGCTCGCCGTGCCGTGCGTACCGGTTGCTCTCAACTCCGGTCTGGTTTGGCCGCGTCGGCGTTTCGTGCGCTTTCCCGGCACCATAGTCGTCGAATTCCTGCCGCCAGTCCCGCCTGGCTTGCGCCGCGCTGATTTCATGCGCGTCGTCGAGGAGCGTATCGAGGCCGCGTCGGCGTCGTTGATCGAGCCGGATCCCGGCACTTGAGCGCTCGGTACAAACCAGGAACATTTTCTTGACGACGGCGCGGAAAGCGGCTTAGATCAGGCTCAACTCCTGGGCCGGAATGCATAAGCTCATGTCAGCGGATTTTCAGGTTCTGTCACCCTTTGCCGAGTTCATCTGGGACTCGAAGTACCGCCTGAAAGCGGCGGGGCAGGCGGTTGACGTGACGGTCTCGGACACCTGGGCGCGGGTGGCGCGCGCGGTTGCGGCGATTGAGCCTGATACAGCCCGTGGGCGCTGGCAAGAGCGCTATCAAGCAGCGATGGCGGATTTTGCTTTCCTGCCAGCTGGCCGCATCCTGGCGGGCGCCGGCAGCGGCCGGCAAGTAACGCTGTTCAACTGCTTCGTCATGGGCTCCATTGGCGACGACATGGCTTCCATTTTCGCCAATGTGCAGGAAGCCGCGCTGACGATGCAGCAGGGCGGCGGCATCGGCCACGATTTCTCGACGCTCAGGCCCAAAGGCGCGGTGGTCAAGGGCGTCGGCGCCGATGCGTCCGGCCCTGTCAGCTTCATGGATGTGTGGGACGCCATGTGCCGCACCATCCTGTCGGCCGGCCAGCGGCGCGGCGCCAAGATGGGCACGATGCGCTGCGATCACCCCGACATCGAACTGTTCATCGCCGCCAAGCGCGATGCCAGCAAGCTGCGCATGTTCAATCTGTCGGTGCTGGTCACTGATCCGTTCATGCAAGCTGTGGACGCTGACGCCGATTGGGATCTGGTGTTCGACGGCCAGACCTATCGCACCGTGAAGGCCCGCGCGCTGTGGGACACGATCATGCGCGCCACCTATGATTACGCCGAGCCGGGCGTAATCTTCATCGACCGCATCAACCGCGAGAATAATCTCAGCTATTGCGAGACGGTGCACTGTACGAACCCGTGCGGCGAACAGCCACTGCCCGACCACGGCGCCTGCCTGCTCGGATCGATCAATCTGACGCGGCTGGTCGAGCGGCCCTTCACGCTCGATGCCGGGCTATCGCTGCCGCGCCTGGAGGAGCTGACGGCGACGGCGGTGCGCTTCCTGGACAGCGTCATCGACATCTCCGGCTTCCCGTTGGAAACGCAGCGGCGCGAGGCATTCGCCAAGCGGCGCATCGGCTTGGGCATGACTGGCCTGGCCGATGCGCTGGCGATGTGCGGGCTCGACTATCGCGAGCCGCGCGCGCGCGAAACTGCGGGCTGCTGGATGCAGCACATCCAGAACGCGGCCTATCTGGCGAGCGCTGGACTGGCGCGTGAGCGCGGCAGCTTTCCGCTTTATGACCAAGCCGCGATGTTGGCGCGGCCAGGCGTGCAACGGCTGGAGCCGGCAACACGTGCCGCTATCGAACGCCATGGCTTGCGCAACGGCCTGCTGACGAGCATTGCACCAACCGGCACCATCTCGCTCTTGGCCGGCAATGTATCGAGCGGCATCGAACCGATCTTTGATTTGAGCTATCAGCGCCGGCTGACACGCGCCGACGGCAGCACGCACAGCGTCCCTGTGGAAGATTATGCGCACCGGTTGTATCAGGCCCGGAATGGCGCGCAGGCACCGTTGCCCATGGCGTTCGTAACGGCGGCTGACCTGACGCCCGGCGAGCACCTGACGATGCAGGCGGCACTACAACCTTATGTTGACAGCTCGATTTCCAAGACCATCAATTGTCCGGAGTCGATCCCGTTTGAGGTGTTCGCCGGTATCTATCGCGAGGCCTACCGGCTCGGCCTCAAGGGCTGCACGAC
>JANNSA010000742.1:0-3733 GCA_031402115.1 Hyphomicrobiaceae bacterium
ATGGGCACCAGCGGCGGCAGGTGCGTCGGCCACTTGAACTCCTCCTCCTCCAGCCGCTTCAGCCACAGGCAGAAGCCCGAGCGCTGCCAGTAGAGTACCTTGATCTGGTTGCGCCGCTTGTTCGTAAGCAGAACAGGTTCCGGCTGAACGGGTCGAACCGCAGCGTCGCCTCGACCATCGTCGACAGCCCGTTGATGCCGAGCCGGAAGTCCACCGGATCCTGCGCCAGAAAAATCGTGAGGTCCCCATACGTCGGCGGCGTCACCCCCGACGGCCTCTTGCCTGAACCGCTGCCCATGCGACGCTCCGTTGCTCTGCCTGCAACGGCCCACTCTGACCGCGTTCGACCCTCGGCGTCAGAAGTGTTTCATAGGGCGCTTACAGCAAATCGAGCCGTGATCTCGTTCGTTTTGGCTGAAACCTTGGCTTAGCCGAGCACGAGGTTCTAATGGCACGACCACGCCAAGATCATATGGATAGGCGCCTTGCCGCCGCCCTCCAGAGACGACCGCCGCAGCGTCTTGCCATCGATAGCGATGATATCGGCGCTACGCCCCGTCAGGGCGCCCACCCAGGCGATAAAGCAAAGCTGGAATTGATCTGCATCGAGAACGCGGAAGATATCGCCGAGCTGATCATGCGAAGGCGTGCCGTCTTTGAAAGGTCGGAACCGGCGCAGGAGAGGCAGCTTCTTGTCGCCAAACTTGGCGATCTCGACCCAGCTTTAGCAACTGGCCAGCACACCGAGCAGCACCCGAAGCAAGATTTCGTCGAGCGGGCTAAAGCACTTTGCCACGCTGGCGAGGGGCGTCGAGGTCTTCGAAATGCTCAAGGAACTCAACAACCTGATCGAAAGCCTGGTCGGCAGTCGCGTGACGCTTGGCCATAACGGCGATCCTCCGTGCGAATCAAAAGAGCCCCTACAGATTGAGCATTCGCCCGGCTTGTCACACCAAAACTCAACCGATTGCCCTGGCCGTTGTCGCGTTCGCAGTTGACAGAACCGGACGGCGAGACTATCCGCCCACGGCGTCTGCTCCAATTGAGACACCTCACTAATGACCCTTGTGACGATCGGCATTCCTAGCTACCAGCGACCCCGGTCGCTTGCACGATGCTTGGCCACACTGATAGCTCAGACGTTTAATGACATTCGTATTCTGGTGTCCGACGATAGCTCGCCTGATCCTCAGGTCTGCGAGGTCATGGAAGCTGCCGCCAATGCAGATCCGCGCGTCGTCTGCCTGTACCAGAATACCAACATCGGGATGTTCGCGAATTTCTGGCTGTTGCTGCAGGCCGCCGACACGCCGTATTTCATGTGGACCTCGAACGACGACTACTGGGATGTCGGGTTCGTTGCGGCGATGGTCGGCCTGTTGGAGGCCAATCCGGATGCCGGGGTCGCATGCGGTGGCATCCGCCACTTCAATGCCGAGCGGATTTCACCAACGGTGTATTCTCCCCGGCGATTCGCCTCGACCGGCGACAAGATGCGGGATCTCGCGTTGTTCCTGACCGAACCGGAGATCCTCGGCAAATCGCACTTACTGTACGGGCTTTATCGCACCGATGCGCTGCGCGAGTCCGTTCGATCGTTCGGGTTTGGTGCCTATGACCGCTGGAACGAGGACGTCCTGGTTGCCTTCTCGGTACTATGCCGCTGTCAAGTCGCTGCGGTCGACACGCCGTTCCTGTTCAAGCACCGGCCGGGACGGCTCGAATTCGCGCCTGCGCGGTTCGCGAGCGATCACGGCGTCCCCTGGCGGCGCTACCCTGAGTATGTCGATGGCCTGCTGGCCGCCTGCGCCAACCCAGAGCAGCAAGCGCTCGTGCGCCGGATCATGTGGCGGCGGCGGCTCTACCACATGGCGGTGACGAGTTGGCGCAAGCCGCTCGAACGACGGCTGAGCGGCCGCAAAAAAGGTTGATCGATGATCCGTGTCTGTTTAGCGATGGTGCATACCGATGGCGGTCATTTCCGCCAGCGGATCGTCGGTGGCGGGGTTAAGTTCGGCACCACCGAAGAATATTGCACCTATGATTGGCTGGTAATTCTCGACGAGCCGCCACGCGGGTTTGTCACCGATGTGCCGCGCGGCCGGTGGATCGTCATGCTGACCGAGCCGCCGGAGGTTAAAACCTACAGCACCGGTTATCTTGAGCAGTTCGGTGCTGTCATCGCGCCGATGCCGCTGTCGGGCTACAGCAGCCGGTATTGCGGTCACATGCGGCGCTGCCGTGGCTCTATGGGCATGAGACCGTAGCCGACCTGACGCAGCAGCGTCCCGCCGCCAAGCGGAATGCCGTTTCGGTGGTGATCACGCGCAAAACCAAAACGCCGCTGCATCGGGCGCGGCTGCAGTTCGTCGAACAGCTGCAGCGCCGCCTCGGCGACCGTCTGCACGTCTACGGGCGCGGATTCCAGGAGGTCGGGGACAAGCGCGAGGCGATCGATCCCTTCAAGTACCACCTGGCGCTGGAGAACAACGACCAGGAGCATTTCTGGACCGAGAAGATCGCCGACGCCTATCTCGGTTGGGCGCTGCCGCTCTACTAGGGTTGCCCGAACATGGCCGACTATGTGCCCGCCGACGCGTTCATCCCGCTGGACTTGCGCGATCTTGCGGCAAGCATCGACACGGTCGAGCGCTGTCTTGACGAGGACCCTTACGACCAGCGGCTGGGGGCCATCGCCGAGGCGCGCCAGGGGCTGATCGACGAGCACAACATCTTCGCCGTGCTGCAGCGGCTTATTCTGGCGCTTGCCCCAGGCGCGCAGGGCGCGCGACTCACCGCACCGGATGTGCTGCGCTCCAACGGGTCATTCGATGTGGCAAGCCAAGTGTTCCGGCACGTCAAAGCCGCATGGGCTCGTCAAACTTAATTAAACCAACCGAGACCCTTCGCTAGTTACTTTTTTCCACGTAGAAAGAGCGTATCGCGGAGGGCTTTAGGGTGCAGGGGGCCGCGGCAAATCTTCGCGATGGGACGCTGCAAACGCCAGCGCTCGGCCGCCGGTATACCCAAGGCATCAAGGGCTTGGGTAAACGCCGTCTCGAACTTCTTATTATGAAAAGCTGGCGCGTCGCCGATCAGAACGTCGGCGCGGAGCGCCCGGCACAGTCGATGGAACGCCACCCTCTTTTGTTCTGAAACCGTGCTCGCGCCTTGCAAGACCGATAGGGCCTCATAGAGCCGCATGACCCAATGACGACGGGCTACCTGCTTGCTGCGGGTCGGTCGCTCGGCGCGTCCAAGCCGGTTGACCTGATTGTTCGCATGCTGGCGATGGTAGGTGATGGCGTCGGGCGCATAGACGACCCCGGCGCTGAAGGTGGCGACGGTCGCGATCAGCCAGTCGTAGTCGGCATCAAACAGAAAAATGCCGGGATCGACGACCTCGCGCCGGACGATCATGGCATGACCTGACGCGGTGTTCTTCAGCAGGAAATCGATGCGGTCAAGCCCGGTGAACGGCGGGCCGACGAAGTCCAAAAGCGACTTTCCGAGGCTGTTGCCGTCCTGGTCGATCAGCTCGGAGATTCCATAACTGAGCGACGCGTCGCCGATTGATGCGCGCAACGCCTCGATCTTGCCGGGATGCCAGATGTCATCCTGGTCGCTGAACATGAGATAGCGACCGCCGGCCTTGGCCAGTAGATAGCGCAGCGCCGACTTCTGGCCAAGGTTGGTCGATCTGCCGAACAGACGGATCCGGGCATCACTCGCC
>JANNSA010000743.1:0-3628 GCA_031402115.1 Hyphomicrobiaceae bacterium
AAAACGTCTATGATGGCTGGATCAACGACAGCGATCTGATCGGCACGCACGCCCGCTACAAGCAGGCGATCGCGCTGTCGGACTTCATGGCGGCCGAAGGCAAGGACGTCACCAACCCGATGCTCGACGTCGATGACTTCATCGGCAAGTCGTTCACCACCGGCCCCGACGGCAAGCTGTATCAGCTGCCCGACCAGCAGTTCGCGAACCTGTATTGGTTCCGCTATGACTGGTTCAACGACGCCAAGAACATGGCCGACTTCAAGGCCAAGTACGGCTACGACCTGGGCGTGCCGGTCAACTGGTCGGCCTATGAGGACATCGCCGAGTTCTTCACTGGTCGCGAGATCAATGGCCAGAAAGTGTTCGGCCACATGGACTACGGCAAGAAGGACCCGTCGTTGGGTTGGCGCTTCACCGATGCCTGGCTGTCAATGGCCGGCAATGGCGACGTCGGCATCCCGAACGGCCTGCCGGTCGACGAATGGGGCATCCGCATGGAAGGCTGCAACCCGGTCGGCTCAACGGTCGAGCGCGGCGGCGACACGAATGGCCCCGCCGCCGTCTACTCGATCACCAAGTACTTGGAATGGTTGAAGAAGTATGCTCCGCCGACGGCGCAGGGCATGACCTTCGGCGAATCCGGTCCGGTGCCTGCACAAGGCCAGGTCGCGCAGCAGATGTTCTGGTACACCGCCTTCACCGCCGACATGGTGGGTGATAGCGCTAAGGCCGTACTGAACGAGGACGGCACGCCGAAATGGCGTATGGCGCCGTCGCCCAAGGGCTCCTATTGGCGCGAGGGCATGAAGCTCGGCTACCAGGACGCCGGTTCCTGGACGCTGCTGAAGTCCACCCCGATCGACCGCGCCAAAGCCGCCTGGCTGTACGCGCAGTTCGTGGTGTCGAAGACTGTGTCGCTGAAGAAGAGCCACGTTGGACTGACCTTCGTGCGCGAGAGCGACATCTGGGACAAGTCGTTCACGGAACGTGCCGCCAAGCTCGGCGGCCTGATCGAGTTCTACCGCTCGCCAGCCCGCGTGCAGTGGACCCCGACCGGCAACAACGTGCCTGACTATCCGAAGCTGGCGCAGCTGTGGTGGCAGAACATCGGCGATGCGTCGTCGGAAGCCAAGACCCCGCAGCAGGCCATGGACTCGCTCGCCGCGGCACAGGAAGCCGTGCTCGAGCGTCTCGAGAAGGCTGGCGTCCAGGGCGAATGCGGCCCCAAGATGGGCGCCAAGAAGACCGCCCAGGAATGGCTCGACGCGCCCGGCGCGCCGTACCCGAAGCTGGAAAACGAGAAGCCGCAGGGCGTGACGATCAACTACGACGAGCTGATCAAGTCCTGGCCCTCAACCCCGCCGAAGAAGGGCTGATCGTCGGGTTTGGGTTGACGCAGTGACGGAAAGGGCCCTGGCAACGGGGCCCTTTTTTGATTGGGGAGTGGGAGCGTCGCTTCTCTTTCACGCAGTATTGCGAAACCGAAGGAGAGTTTTGACCCGGTTTCGGATGAAACGACCAGGATCTTCCGTGCGCGCATAAACCCAGCGACTAGCTCGTTCCACCGATGACTCGTTCATCCTGGCAACGAGTTCATTCGGTTTAGCTCCTGCAAATGTATGAACCGTTGCTGCGGCTCGACATGCTACAAAGAGCTTCGTCGGTGACAAAGGCAATGCAAGGACGAACTTTGCCGCTTCTAGATTCCCAACCGAGATCAGCGGGTTGTCACCCAAAACCAAGTCGTAATTTGCGGACGAGACATCGCAGACGCTCCATGTCATGTTTATCAGCATCTCTCCGATCAAAGGATTGTCAATTACCCGGGGATAAGCCTTAAGACCGAAGTTCTCAATCAAGCCTGGACGTGACACACGCACAAACTCAATGAGTGTGTTCGGGTCGTCAGGTTGGGCCAATGCTTTGTATTCTTCCGGCGCGCGATTGAGCACTTCTAAAGCACTGGCCGTTCCGATGGGTATGGCTTTCTCGGTAACGAACTTTGGCTGCCGCAGTCGGAGTGAATTCAGGAATCGGACCCAATCGCAGCGCTCAGCTGCAGCAAGACTTGCACCTTCTAGCATCTTGACGCGGAGAATAGCTGCATCCGAATCCACTCGCTGCATGAGCTGCGTTTCGATTGCGTCTTGTGGCATACCGTCAACAAAAGGCTCACTGAGCGTCAGAAGATCATCCATGTAGCCAGTTGCCTTAGGGACCCGACGGGCAGTTGGTACGCCGGCCAAATCCAACCGAAACTCAACAAGCTTCTTGTCGACGTTGCCGATCGTCCACGCAGTCAGCAGGAACCGAGGGACGAAGTGGTTTCGCATATCGACTCACTTTGACGTCACTTCATGACAATCGGCCGCTACTACATTTGACTTGCCCAGCGCCAATTAGGTCCTGTGCAGAACGTCAGGTCAACGAGCTTAGCCCGCCCGCCTAGCCCATCCGTTCAATCTATAGGCGGCCACAGCACGTCGAGACAAAAACTGTGCACACCGAACGGCGGCGCTGTGACAGTGTCGGCGTCTTTGAACGCTGCCGCGAGCAGCCATTTGCTGCCAGTGAGCTCCAGAACTTCCAACGTGCGCGCAAATGGATCGACGTACCAGCAATGACCCACCCCATAGTCGGCATAGACGCTGAGCTTATCCGTGCGATCCAGCGCTTGCGTTGACGGCGACAAGACTTCGCACAGCCAATCCGGCGGCGTGGCGATGAACGCCGTGTCGGGAAACGGCGTCAGCCGCTCGCGCCGCCAGCCGGCCAGATCGGGCACGACGACATGCGGTCCCAGATGCAATTCAGGCTCGACCAGGAAGATCCAGCCGCCAGGGCCGCCGCGCCCGCGATCGAACGGGAAAGTGAGTTCGGCTCCGAGTTGATTGGCAGCCAGCCCATGCCGTGGTGCAGGCTGCGGCATGGCATAGAGCACGCCAAAGACGATCTCGCCGACAACATTGGCAGGCAGCGCCTCCAGGTCAGCATAGGTGGCGGGACGCGGTTTTGGTTTCAACATGGCGGACCTCGCTTTGTTCAATCGTAAGCCATACCGGCACTGCCGTCACCTGTTGCGCCGCCCGCCTCTCGCGATTTCGATGGCAATTGTTAAATTTCTTGTTGGATCCGCACCAACATGTATCGGTGCAGCCAAGCTTATCCCCTGTTGGATTTCGGGTCATTGATAAACTATCCGTTTCTGAACTCTCGCTTTTGTGGCTGAACATTAAACTGGACTATTGCTTGGAAATCTATCCAGATCCGCGCCTGTCCTGCGCCGAATGCCAAAATGCTAAGATAGCGACTTCGTCGTCGTCAAAGGAATACCAGAGCACAAGCCGGGTTCGCGGAATCCAAGTTTCCCAAATTTTCCGGTCTTCGATGAAGTTGCCAGCGGCAGGAAGGCGCGCAATTGTATTTTCAATGTACGCTCCACTCGGTCCTTTAGTGCCTGCGCTGGATCAATTGCCCCTTGATCGATGAGATAGCCAATCTGGCTGGCAAGCGTCCGCTCTGCTTCGGGCGTGAAGCGGATGCGCCGCATCAGCGCGCGCCGTCGATCTTGCGCTGAAGGCGGGCAAAAACCGCAGCGGCGGACGCGCCTTCGCCGGCATCGCGC
>JANNSA010000744.1:0-5919 GCA_031402115.1 Hyphomicrobiaceae bacterium
TGTCCCCCGAGACCATGGGCCTGGAGTTCCGAGGGCGGGAAGTGTCGCAGGAAGTCTCATCCAAGCACGCTTCAGGTGTGCCACTGGTGTGCCACCAGTAGAATTTGTCTACGGAGGATATTCTTCTAGGTGGTGGATTTCATTGGTGCCAGCTACCAGATTTGAGCCGATGACCCCCTGATTACAATCAGGTGCTCTACCAACTGAGCTAAGCCGGCGTTTGGGCTGTGCGCCTGCGCGGCGAGCGCGGCGTGGTCGGCACGGGCGGTTTGATCGTGCACCCGGGGTCACTCCTACGCGTCAATCACGCCGCGTCTTGGATGTGCGGGCACTTTCCGCATGCCAGTCACGGCACTCCAGCAGTCTCACTCAGCAAGCGGCAGCCAACGGCGCAGGCAAGTCGACGCGGGCCCGCGTGCCGGGCGGAGGCTGGAGCTGGCTTGCATTGGTATTTGGCTTTCATTGGCGCTTGTCTGGTAGCGGGGGCTAGCCTAATCATCAAAGCTACGATTGGGCTATGGGCGCCCAACCTAGCGGGAGACGCCGGCGGGTCATGGCAGACGGGCAAAAAGGCGGTAAGTTCAAGGAGTTGACCTATGCCTCGGACAGCGACCCGCGGCTCAAGCGCTGGCTGATCGGGGCCATCGAAGGCTGGTCGGGGCGCGAGCGTTTCCTGCCTTTGTACCGGCGCTGGCGCGACGAGATCGTGCCGAATTCGCCGCGCGTCTTCACTGACATGCTGGGTCTGGTCGATGTCCGGCTCAGCGTCGATTCCAAATCCGGTCCGTGGCCCTTGCAGGTTCCCAAGACAACGCCGCTGGTGATCGTGTCGAACCACCCGTTCGGGATTGGCGATGGCATTTCCATCCTGGCTTTGGCCGAGCAGCTCGACCGGCCATTCAAGGTGCTGATCAACCAGCAACTGATGCGCATTCCCGAAGTCGCGCCGTATTCGCTGCCGATTGATTTCGAGGAGACGCGTGCGGCGCAGCTGACCAACCTCAAATCGCGCAAGGAGGCGCTGGCAGCGTTGGCTGCCGGCGTCACCATCATCGTGTTTCCGGCCGGCGGCGTCGCGACGGCGCCGACGCCGTTTGGGCGTGCGGTTGACCTGCCGTGGAAGCTGTTCACGGCACGCATGATCCAGACCGCCAAGGCCTCCGTGCTGCCGGTCTGGTTCGAAGGCCAGAACGGGCCACTGTTTCACTTCGTCAGCAAGTTCAGCCTGACCTTGCGGTTGTCACTGCTGGTTGCGGAGTTCCGGCGCTTTGCCGGCTCGACGGTGCGCATCCGAATCGGTCCTGTGGTGCCCTTCGAAGCGCTGCCGAACAAGGGCGACCGCAAGCTGTTGACGGAGGAGCTGCACCAGATGGTGCACGCGCTCGCTGATCCGGTGCACGCGCGCCCGCGCTTGCGCAAGGTCAAGCGCAAAGTGCGCGGCGTTTCGCGGCTGGCGCGGTTGAAGGCACGGCGGGTTGGCCTGTTGGCTAAGCGCAAGGTGCTGGCCTCCCGGATTGGACGGCAGCTCGGCAGAACGCGATAGCAGTTGAGCCGGCAGGGAATGGCGCAGCAATCCTGGCAACTTCACACCGCAATCGGCGCCTTGATCGACGGGTGCGGGTCGTAGCCGGTGATGGTGATGTCCTCAATCGTGAACGCATCCAGCTCTGTCACCGCCGGGTTGAGGGTTAGCCGTGGCAGCGACCGCGGCGTCCGCTCAAGTTGCAGCGCCGCCTGTTCCTGGTGATTGAGGTAGAGGTGCGCGTCACCCAGAGTGTGGATAAAGTCGCCAGCTTTCAGACCCGTGACATGGGCGACCATATGCGTCAGCAGCGCGTAGCTGGCGATATTGAACGGCACGCCGAGGAAGCTATCGGCCGAGCGCTGGTACAATTGGCACGACAAGCGGCCTTCAGCGACGTTGAACTGAAACAGGCAATGGCACGGTGGCAGCGCCATCTGCTCGATTTCAGCCGGGTTCCAGGCCGAGACGATGTGCCGGCGTGACGCCGGGTTGCTGCGGATACCGTTCACGAGCCGCGCGATCTGATCAATGCTGGTGCCGTCTCCCCGTGGCCAGCTGCGCCATTGCCGGCCATAGACGGGGCCAAGCTCGCCCTGGGCATCGGCCCATTCATCCCAGATGCTGACGCCGTGCTGACGCAGATAGGCGACATTGGTGTCGCCGCGCAGGAACCAGATCAACTCGTGGATGATTGACTTGAGATGCAGCTTCTTGGTGGTGACCAGCGGAAAGCCATCAGCCAGATTGAAGCGCATCTGGTGGCCGAAGATCGCGAGGGTGCCAACGCCGGTGCGGTCCGCCTGACGGACGCCCTGCTCGCGCACCAGCCGCAAGAGATCGAGGTACTGTTTCATGTCGTCAGGAGCTTAGCCGATTCTGTCGCAAAGCGAGCCGGGCGGTAGGGCGCCAGCAAGGGCTCGGGCCGGCCTGTTGTCAATTCCGCAGCCAGCAGCGCCCCGACTACCGGCGCCAAGGTAACGCCGGAGTGCATGACGGCGACGGTCAGTCCGTCAATGCCGGGCGCGGGGCCGATCAGGGGGAAGCCATCGCCTGGCGTGGGCCGGCGGCCAAGGCTGGTGAAGGCAATCCGGGCGGGCTCGGGCAAGTCGAGCATGGCGTTGATCTGGCCGATCAGGCGGCGGGCGTCGGCGTCGGGGTTTTCAAGCACGGCGCCGGAGAAGTCGAAGCCGGCGACGAGACGGCCCGCGCGCGTCTGGCGGACATGCAGTTCGGGTGCGATCAGGAGATGGTTGAGGACGGGCGGCAGGGGCTCGGTATGGACCAGCAGGCCGACCGGATCATCGATCGGCAAAGGTGATCGCGCATCGGCCAACAACTGGCGGGCGCCGACACCGGCAGCGCAAACAACCTGATCGCTCTGGACTACTTCGCTATCGACGACGACGCCCATGACACGGCCTTTGGCGTGGGCAATCCGCTCAACCATGCCGACGCGCATGGCAGCGCCAAGCCCGACAGCGGCAGCCATCAGGATGCGCGCGGCCTCGACGGGTTCGACCGTCGCCTCATCCGGGCAATGAGCAGCGCGCTCAGGCAGCAGTCGTAGGCGTGGTTCGTGGACACCCAGTTCGGCGGAGCTGAGCAGCGCCACCCGGTAATCCGGCGCGTTCCGGGTGTTGGCGTAGGTGCTCAGTTCAGCCGCGCTCATGTCCCAGGTCAGGCTGCCGCAGAAGTTGACGTCGAGCGCCGGTAGCGCGGTCGCTAACTCACGCCACAGCGCGATGGAACGTAAGCGCAGCCGGACATAGTCAGGCGGCGTGCCCCAGCTGGCGTTGATCCAGGCCCACGACGCAGCGGTGGCAACGCCACCAGGCGCGGCCGCATCGAGCACCAGCGGTGGCCGGCCGGCGCGGGCCAAATGGTAAGCGATCGATGCACCGATGATGCCAGCGCCGATGACGATGGGGCGGTCCGGCGAGGGCTGGGTCATCGCAAATTCCTCGGGTCAAGCAAGGCAAATGGCAGCGCAGTCCGGCGGAATACGGTTTGCGGCGGCCGTGTCCGGCCGTATCGGTTAGGCGTCCTCAAGGATCATCGCCGCGCCGCGCTCGCCAACCATGATGGACGGCGCATTGGTATTGCCTGAGGTGATCGTTGGGAAAATGGAGGCATCGACGATGCGCAGGCCGCCTAAGCCATGCACCCGTAACCGCGCATCGACAACATCGCGGGCCGGATCGGGACCCATCCGGCAGGTGCCGCAGGCATGGTACACGGAATAGGCGCGCGCCCGCACGTCCTCGAGCAACGCCAAGTCGTTGGCAACCGCACGACCTGGCTTCAGTTCGGCGGCGATGATTGGACTAAGCGCGGCAGTCCCTGCCAGCCGGCGCAGGAACTTGGCCCCGAGCACGGCATCCTGCTGGTCGTGTTCGGTCGCCATCAGGTTGAGATCAATCGCCGGTGCGGCACGCGGGTCAGCCGAACGAATGGCGACGCTGCCCCGGCTGGTCGGCCGGCACGGCGATATGCTCAAGCTGAAACCGGGAAACGGATCGGGCGCCAGCAATTGCCGGACGCCGGGCGGACCGCGCTCATAGGTCAGCGGGCAAAAATACAATTGCATGTCTGGTTCGCTGACTGCGGGTCGCGAGCGGTAATAGCCGCCACCCTGGTTGAGCGACAAAGTCAGCGGCCCACGGCGGCGCACGATGTAGTCGAGGCCCACCAGCAGGCGGTTGAACAGCGGTCGCAGCGTCTCGTTCAGCGACGGGATGGTGGCACGGTAGATGTGGTCGTAGCAGGCATGGTCCTGCAGATTGGCGCCAACGCTGTCGTGGCCGTGCAGCACCGGAATGCCGTGCGCCTGCAATAGGCTCGCCGGGCCAATACCGGACACTTGCATCAGTTGCGGCGTGTTGATGGCGCCGGCGCACAGGATGATTTCGCGAGCCGCGCGCGCCGTATGCACGGTGCCGTTGCGCAGATAGGCCACCTGGGTCGCGCGGCGCCCTTCCAACAGCACTGCCGTGGCGTGTGCCTTGGTCACGATACGCAAGTTCGGCCGGCCGCGCGCCGGATGCAGATAAGCGCGCGAGGCTGACATCCGCAGCCCGCCGCCGGTAGTGATCTGATAGGCGCCGACACCTTCGATGGTTGCGCCATTGAGGTCGGTGCTGCGCGGCACGCCAACTTCGGCGGCGGCGTCGTAGCACAATCGCGTCAGGGGATGATTGTCATCCGTAACATCCGTGATCGTTAGAGGCCCACCGGCGCCGTGCCAGTCGCTCGCTCCGAGCGCGTGATCTTCCAGGCGCCGATAGGTGGCCAGCACGTTGCCCCAGCCCCAACCGGGATTGCCGGCGGCCTCCCAACCATCGAAGTCGCTGGCCTGGCCCCGCGAATAGACCATGGCGTTGATCGAGCTTGAGCCGCCCAGCACCTTGCCGCGCGGTACATAGACAAGGCGATCATTGAGACCGGCATTGGGTTCGGACATGTACCGCCAGTTGACGCGGCTGTCGTAATAGGACTTGCCGTAGCCCATTGGCATGGCCAGCCAGAAGCCGCCATCTGACGGCCCGGCCTCCAGCAGCAGAACGCGATAACGGCCGTTCTCAGTTAGCCGCGCCGCGACAACCGAACCGGCCGAGCCAGCGCCGACAACGATATAGTCCCAAGTTTCCAAGTCATGCCCCATGGGTTCCACGCGGGCTGCGACGCCAACCCCGCGTAACGATGCCATGCTAACCGATTGCACCGCCACGCGACGCTGCGTCTCAGAGCTGGGCGTCTCAGAGCTGGCGCAACGCTGCTGTCTATGGCTTGGCGTTGTTGCGGGCGTCGGCGCGGCGCTGGAAGTATTCATAGGTGAACGCGCCAATTACTGTGGCGACCACCAGGATGAGGCCCAGCGCATTGATCGTCGGATCAGCGCCCGAACGGACCTTGGAACCGACATAGACAGTCAGCGTGTCGGCGCTGCCACGCGTGAACAACGTGACGTTGAAGTTCTCCACGGATTGGAAGAAGCCGATCAGGGCTCCGGCAATCAGCGCTGGGTAGAGATGCGGCAGCAGCACGCGGCGCAGCACCTGGCCATGGCTGGCGCCGAGATCGAGCGCCGCTTCCTCGAGGCCGGAGTCAAAGCTCTGCAAGCGCGCCAGCACGAGCAGCATGACGTAAGCGGCGATGAACGAGGTTTGTCCCAGCGCCGACAGGTGCAGGCCGGTCGGAACGTTAAAGCCATGCCAGAACAGCAGCGTCGAGATGCCAATGACGGCGCCCGGCGTCAGGATCGGCGCGACCATGAAGCCATACAGGATCGACCGCGCGGTGCAGCTGATGTTGTTGATCAGAATTGCCGCCGCCGTGCCGATCGGCACCGACAGCGCCACCACCGCCACGGCGACCAGCACCGTGTTGCGCCCTGC
>JANNSA010000745.1:0-7412 GCA_031402115.1 Hyphomicrobiaceae bacterium
GGATTTGTGCCACTCGGGCTGACGCTGGATAAACTCGAGGCGCCCGGCGGCGGCACCAGCCTAAGTGATCAGTAGCCGGTCGCGGTGACGGAGGGGGTTAGGCCCTCTGGGCCGTAACCCAGCCTCCACAGGCGGCGCTCGTACGTGAGCCGAGCTGGCGTCGAGGCTGTCTGAACCATCCGCGCGTGCGGCAGCGGCGACCTCCGCCACCGTTTGCCGTGCCACGGCGGGTTACGGCCCAGCCGGCCCTACGAGCCGGGTTACCGAGACTGTTGGTTAAAGCCCATCGCGCTGAGGTACACTGTGCTGCCAGACCTAGCATCCTCACGGCTGCTCAATGGACTTTGCGTGCTCGACTTCAGCCGGATACTGGCCAGGCCGTATGCCACAGCCTTGTTGGCTGATCTCGGCGCCGGCGTCATCAAAGTGGAGCCGCCCGGCGGCGATGACTACCAGCACGTTGGCCTGTTTGTCAGCGACACGGACGGTGGCCGGCACAGCGCGCTGTTCCTGACCGTCAATCGCGGCAAGCGAAGTATCGTGCTGGATTTGGCGAAGCCCGCAGATCTGGACGTGGCGCTGCAACTCGCCGATCGTGCTGATGTGCTGGTGGTGAATTTCCGGCCCGGCGTCGCCGGCAAGCTCGGCGGCGGCGCTGCCGCTTTGACCGCGCGCAATCCACGGCTGATCCACGCTGCCATTTCAGGGTTTGGACAGACCGGTCGGCTGTCGCGCCGTCCGGCCTATGACACCATCCCGCAAGCCATGAGCGGTATCATGGTGATGACGGGTCTGCCCGATGGCCGCCAACGCTGGTCGGCGCGTCGATCGCGGATGTCTCGGCCGGCCTGTTCGGTTCGTGGGCGATCCTGGCGGCACTGGTCGAGCGCCAGCGCACGGGCGTCGGACGTGTCATCGATCTTGTCATGTTTGACGCCATGGTGGCGATGCAGCTGCTGGTTGTGGCGCGTTATCTGGCTACCGGCCAGCCGCCGGCGCGCGTTGGTAACCGGCATCCGCTGTCGGCGCCATTTGGCGCCTTCCAGGCGAGCGATGGCCCGTTCGTGCTGGCAGTGCTGAACGGCAAGCTGTTCCAGGCGCTCGCCAAGTGTGTTGGCGCTCCGCAACTCGCGAACGATCCGCGCTTCGCCAGAGATCCAGAGCGGCTGGCCAACGAGCCGGCCTTGCGCGCGGCGATCGAGCGCTGGTCGCTGCAACGCACCGCGCGCGAAGCTGTCGCGGCGTTCATCGCGGCTGGCGTGCCGGTGGCGGAAATTGAGGACATGGCGGCGGTGCTGGGATCGGCGCAGGCCAGCGAGCGTCGTCTCTTGCAGGAGACCGGGCAGAGTTTCCGCGTGCCTGAGCACCCTGCGCACTTTGCCGGCGTGGCGCGTGGCCGCATTGCGCCAGCACCTGATCTCGACGCCGATCGGTTGGCGGTTCTCGCCGAACTGGAGCGCCAGAAATGACCGATGACGACCGCGCCCGGTTCCCTTCCTGTCGCGCATGCTCTGCGCGGCACCTCGTCGCCGAACGGCCACTCGCGCCACGCAACTCTTTCCGGAGTTTGCATGTTCAAGTTCCGTGCCGTGGAGCTCTCTCACGGGATTGTCAGGGACCAATGGCAAAGCGTGTTTGGACACAGGGCTGCACCGCATTTACTCATCTCACCGTCGGCGAGAGAAAATTTAAGCGGCTGTGAACGTGACAATTAGAGCGAGCATTGCATGAACACCGCATCCGAGTATCGAACCGTTCATCCGCTCCTTGTCCGGCTTTGGCACTGGATCAATGCCGTTGCCATGATCATTATGATCATGAGTGGCTTGCGGATTTACAATGCAGCGCCAATCTTTACGTGGATCCATTTTCCCAGTTGGATGACGTTAGGGGGTTGGCTCGGCGGTGCCCTGCAATGGCATTTTGCGGCAATGTGGCTGCTTACGTTGAACTTCATAGCTTACCTCGTTTGGGGTGTTGTGACAGGGCATTTTCAGCGAAAAATGTTGCCGATCCGTCCGGCGGAATTGATCCATGATTTCGAGCAGGCGCTGGGTTTTAAGTTGGACCATGACGGACCAGGCTATAATGCCGTACAGCGTTTTGCCTATGTCGGCGTCTTGGCAACCATCGTTGTCACGATCCTGGCCGGCATCGCGATCTGGAAACCGGTTCAATTTCGTGAGTTGGCGTGGCTGATGGGCGGCTATGAAGGCGCCCGAATTGTGCACTTTCTGGGCATGGCCGGTATCGTCGGGTTTCTGGTGATCCATGTGACATTGGTGGTGCTTGTGCCACGCACGCTGTTGCCAATGCTGACAGGCCGCGAGCGGCTGCGCCAGCATGCCAAAAAACTAGAAATTGGAAGTGCTCAGTCATGAGGCCGTTCCGCTGGACTGAACCTCGCCTGCAAGCGCTGGCGCGCGATGTTGAACCTGACCTGCGTCGTTTGGAACGGCGCATGTTTCTGAAACAGAGTTTGAGCCTTGGGGCATTAGCTTTGCTGACCGGCTGCAGTGCGTCAACGCCGTCTGCCGTGGACACTGCGCTGGAACGGATGTCGACCTTCAATGACTGGGCGCAAGGGCAGCTTTTTGATGCTCGCCGGCTGGCGCCGACATTTACGGACGCTGACATAACGCGGCCATTTCCATTCAATGCGTTCTATCCGGAGCCGGCTGCGCCGACCGTTGATCCGGCAACGTATCAACTGGAGTTATCCGGTGCTGTTGCCGACAAACAGCCATGGAACCTGGCCGCACTCCGCGCGTTACCCCAGGAGGCACAGATTACGCGCCATATCTGCGTCGAAGGCTGGAGCGCGATCGGTAAGTGGGGTGGTGTCCCGTTCAAGACATTTCTGGAGCGCGTTGGTGCCGACCTGACAGCCAAGTATGTCGGCTTTAAATGTGCCGATCGGTATCATTCCAGCATCGACATGGCGACGGCGCTGCATCCACAAACGATCATTGCTTTGACCTATGATGGTGCGGAACTGCCGCGCGCATATGGCTTTCCGATGAAACTGCGCATTCCGACCAAGCTTGGCTTCAAGAACCCGAAATACATCATGTCGATGTTCGTCACCAATGACTATCCCGGCGGCTATTGGGAAGACCAGGGCTACAATTGGTTCAGTGGATCATGAAGCTCGTCTCATACCAGCCCGCGATAAGAGTGCTTCTTGAATCCGCATCGCGGGCTCCGGCCGCAAGCGGCCCGGCCGGTAGGTCGTTTTCATAGCTCATGACCTTCTTCAGGTCAGGATTTATGCGGTTTAGTATTAGACTGATCGCCAACCGGCAACTCGAAACTCACGGTGTTTGCGCTCGGCTTGAGTGCCCCAACTTGACAGGTTGTCTGGTTGGGTCGCCCTGCCATCGCCAACCGGCCACGCAGTCGCGCGGCTGATTCTTTGTTATGACCAAACAACTGGAGAAATCGATGCGTATTCTCAAAACGGTAGCCCTTGCTCTCATCGCATCTGCGGCAACTCTGCCAGCCTTCGCCGACGAGATGGCCATGAAGGATGGCGCCATGATGCTGGTGATGCCTGACGGCAAGTCGATGAGCATGATGACCGAAGGCGACAGCATGAAAATGATGTCGGAATCAATGATGAAGGGCACCGAAATGAAAGCTCCGATGATCATGATGATGGTCGGCGGCAAGATGATGATGATGGAAGACGGCAAGATGGCGGACGGCAAGATGATGTCCGACATGATGATGATGAAGAAGTAATCACGTGATCAAGCGGTCGCGCGATCTGCAAAGGCCGCGCGGCCGTCCAAACCCAGCGCTTTTCAAACTGCCTGAGTCAGTTGCCAGTCTGGTTCGGCGGCAGTGAGGGCTTTGATAACGACGTCGAGACTGGCGCCGGCGTGGTAGCCTTCTGCCGAGAGAATGCGCCGGAACGACCGGCCATTGCGTTCACCGTGATAGAGACCAAGCACCGGCTTGATCAGCGTGCCGAGCCGCCATCCAGCGCCGAGCGCTCGCTCGGCATAGGCCATGTAAGCGGTGAGCGCTGCGCCGCGGCTTGACACCGGTGGACGTACGCCGTGAAAACGAGTGTCGACCTCAGCTAACAGCCAGGGCGTCTGATCAGCGGCGCGGCCGAGCATCACGCCATCCAAACCGGATGCCAAAAGCGCCGCTGCGGCGTCAAGATCGTTGATCCCGACGTTGATGATCAGCGAAAGGTCCGGCCGGGCGGCTTTCAGCCGGATGACGCGGGCAAGGTCGAGCGCCGGCACTTCCCGGTTTTCCTTCGGCGACAAGCCTTGCAGCCAGGCCTTGCGCGCGTGCACGATGAAGGTCTGGCAACCGGCGGCAGCGACACCATCAACAAAGCGCTGGAAATCGGACTCGCTGTCCTGATCATCAATGCCGATGCGGCATTTGACGGTGACCGGCACCGGCACGGCGTCCCGCATGGCGCGTACGCATTCTGCCACCAATTCAGGCTCGGCCATCAAGCAAGCCCCGAACCGCCCAGTTTGGACCCGGTCCGACGGGCAGCCACAGTTGAGGTTGTTGGCATCATAATCGCGCGCTACGCCAATCGCAGCAGCTTGCGCCAGCTTCGCCGCATCCGACCCTCCCAGTTGCAGCACGACCGGATGCTCGGTTGCGTCAAACCCAATCAGGCGCTCGCGCACGCCATGGATTATAGCATCCGCCGTAACCATATCCGTATACAGAACGGCGTGCCGGCTGAGCAACCGGTGCGACACCCGGCAATGAGTATCCGTCCACTCCATCATCGGCGCGACGGCAAAGCGATGGTGTTGATCGTGCATGGGTGAGTGCTGAGTTGCAAGGACGAGACATCAAGAACAAACACTCGTAATTGTGCCCGTCCGCAGAAGTTTGCGGCCCACTGCACTGGCCTTGCCCATGCCATGTAAACTATCGCGAACCTGCACCAAGGCAACTCAGGTCAGGTTTTTGTCAAGCTGCTTGCTGCCGGCCGACCTTTGGCCCAAACCCTCAACAGTTACAGCATCCTGATTGCTCACGACATCGCCAGAGCCAGAATGATATCGGCGGCGGCGGCGCTCGGGGACGTCGCGGGAGGCGCGAGGCGTCCCGGAATTTCGGCGAGAGCCGTGAGCTGCGCGGCGCGTGCGGGCGTGTCGCCGAGTAGCGGTACCAGCGCGCTTGCGAGGTTGGCGACCGTGCAATGGCTCTGCAGGAACTCGGGGAAAGCGTTGTGGCCGAGGACGAGATTGGCGAGCACGATGGACGGTGTGTTGATCAGCGGCAGTAAGTAGGCGGTCAGGCCGGTGGCATTGTAGCCGACCACCATCGGCGAGCCGGCGGCGGCCAGTTCGAGTGTGACAGTGCCCGATGTCGCCAACGAAGCCGTCGCCAGGCGGAACGCGGCGAATTTGTCGGCTTCGTCCGTGACGATGTGCGGCGCATGCGGCCACGCCAGAAGTCCTGCTTTGACCGCGTCCGCAACGCTCTCCAGTACCGGCACGATCAGTTGTAAGGGACCAGTCTGTGCCTCCACGATCCGGATCACGTCGCCAAAGATCGGCATGTGCGTGTTGACTTCTGCGCGGCGGCTGCCGGGCAGCACCACCAGCACGGGACGCGCTTGGTCGAGCCCAAGGCGGCGCGCCAGTGCATCGGCATCAAGGCCCTTGATCCAGTCCAATTGCTCGACGATCGGATGTCCAACATACGTGCACGGTGGACCACCGAGCCTTGCATGCGCCGCCGGCTCGAACGGCAACAGTGCCAGCACATGGTCAATCGAACGCGCCATCACCTTGGCGCGGCCCGGCCGCCACGCCCACACCGTCGGCGACACATAGTCGATGATCGGGATGCCGGGCCGGGCCTTGCGGATGCGTTTGGCAACGCGATGCGTGAAGTCCGGCGCGTCGATGATGACGACGGCGTGCGGATCAAAAGCCAGACCCGCATCGGCGACAACTTTGATCCGCCGCAGCAGGTCGGGTAGACGCTTCAGCACATCACCGACGCCCATCACGGCTATCTCGTGCATTGGGAAGACGTTGGTGAGCCCGGCCGCCACCATGTCATTGCCGCCGACGCCGGCGAGCGTCAGCTGCTCGCCAAGCCGTTGGCGCAACAAGGTCAGCAGCTTGCCGCCGAGCCGGTCGCCGGAATGTTCGCCAGCGACGACGAAAAGACGCAAGGCACCGGTCACACGGCGCGCCGCCGCTTCTGCCATGGGGGGCTGCGGCATCACAGCCTCACATCGTCGCGCCGATCTGCCAGGGCACGAACTCGTTGTCGCCGTAGCCGAGTTCCTCGGAGCGGGTGCGCTGACCCGAGGCGATCGCCAGTGTCAGGTCGAAGATCTGTTGGCCCTTGTCGGCCAGAGAAACGCCGTCGACCACGTCACCGCAATTGATATCCATGTCGTCCCTCATCTGCTCGTAGATGACGGTGTTGGTTGCCAGCTTGAACGACGGCGTCGGCTTGCAGCCATAGGCAGAGCCGCGCCCCGTCGTGAACGCCAGCACGTTGGCGCCGCCCGCCACCTGCCCCGTTGCCGACACGGGATCATAGCCCGGCGTGTCCATGAACACGAAGCCTTTGGCGGTGACGGGATCGGCGTAGTTGTAGACCGCCTGCAAGGTGGACGTGCCACCCTTGGCGGCGGCACCGAGCGACTTCTCAAGGATTGTCGTCAACCCACCGAGCTTGTTGCCGGGTGACGGATTATTGTTCATCTCCATGTTGTTGCGGGCCGTGTAGTCTTCCCACCACTTGATGATGTCGACCAGCTTTTCACCGACAGCGCGATTGGCAGCACGGCGCGTCAGGAGGTGTTCCGCGCCATAGATCTCCGGCGTTTCTGACAGGATGGCGGTGCCGCCATGGCGCACCAGGATATCGACGGCGACGCCCAGTGCCGGGTTGGCCGTGATGCCGGAATAGCCATCGGAGCCGCCGCATTGCAGCGCCAGCATCAACTCGGAGGCCGGTACGGTTTCGCGCTTTACGGCGTTGACCTTGGGCAGCATCGCCCGGACCGCTTCGACGCCCGCTGCGACGGTTTTGCGGGTGCCGCCAGTTTCCTGGATGGTCATGGTGCGGAACAGGTCGTTTTCCACCACGCCATAAGCTGCCTTGAATTTCGGGATTTGAAAGCCTTCGCAGCCCAGGCCGACCATGATGACGCCGCCCATGTTGGGGTTGGCCGCATACCCCCACTGCGTGCGCTTCAAGACTTCGTAGCCCTCGCCCTTAAGGTCCATCGCACACCCCGTGCCGTGCACCAGCGGAATGACGCCGTCGATGTTGGGATAGTCGGCGAGAATACCCGACCGCTCGATCTCCTGCGCCATGAAGCGGGCAGCGGTCGCCGAGCAGTTCACGCTGGTCAGCACGCCGATGTAGTTGCGGGTCCCGGCCTTGCCGCCGGG
>JANNSA010000746.1:0-4239 GCA_031402115.1 Hyphomicrobiaceae bacterium
TTGCGCGCACTCTTTCCGACCATATCGCCAGTTCGGCGGCGACGGCAATTGCGATCAGCGGCGGTGACTTGCCGGTGATGCCGCCGATGCCGATCGGGCAATGCAGACGCGCGATCTGTTCAGCCGCAATGCCGGCATCGAGCAGCCGCTTGCTGAAGCGCGCGCGCTTAGTGGCGGAACCGATCAGTCCCGTCCAAGCACTGTCGCCACGTGCCAGCAGGGCATGGCAGATGGCAAGATCAAGCGGGTGCGAGTATGTCATAACCAGATGCACGGCGTCAGCCGGAGCCGCCGCAGCGATCGCCGCCAGATCAGTACTGATGATGCGCTCAACACCGGCCGGCAATAGATCAGGGAAGCGATCGGCGCCCGTGTCGACCCAGTGGATCGCAAAGGGCAGCCCAGCCAGCGCGCGCACGATTGCCCGGCCGACATGGCCAGCGCCATACAAGAACAAAGCGTGCTGATCAGGCGCCGCCGGTTCGATCAGCCAACCGGCCTGGCCCCGCGTCGGCTGAACCACGACCGGCTCACACCGCCGCGCACCCGACAGCATGGCACTGGCCAATTTGATCACGGCCAACGGCGTCGGCGTCGCCCCGCGATCGAGCGCGGTGTGCCGGTTGTCGAGATACAATGGCGGCATGCCAGCCGTGAACGGCCGCAGCCAGAGGCCGTCGCCGCACTCAGGTGCAGCATCAGCGGCGCCCGCCACCTCAAACAGCAGCACGACATGGCCGCCGCAGCACTGCCCCAGTGACGGTCCAAGCGGCACATTGAGCGTTTCGCGATGCCAGATGGGGCTGCCGTCGCGCAGCAGCCGGCGCGCATGCGCGATCGCCTCAAGTTCCAGCGCGCCGCCGCCAACCGTGCCGGCACTCGTCGTGGCGCTAACCTGCATGGCCGCGCCAACCTCGCGCGGTGTCGAGCCCTCGGCCCGGACCACCACGACACGTATGCTGTCAGGTTTGATGTCCGTCACAAGCCGTCCTAGCGCCGGGTCTGCCCGTTGTCTCGCCACACTGCCGCAACGTCTGGCGCAATGCCAGCCTCGCCATCAGCCAGGGTCGCCACCAAGCCGGCCGAGATTGCGGCGCAGCTGATCAGTCAAGCGGCGCGGTGCGGGTTCGGGCGCGGGAGGTTCAGCAACGGGCGGAGCAGCCGGGGCGACAATCACCGGCGCCTCCTGGACTAGCGCTACATGGACAATTGCTGCGGGCGGCGGCTCGGGCGGATCGCGATAGAACTTCGCCGAGCGCAGGTCGTCGATCTGCAGCAGCTCGCAGTAGTCGGCGCCCACCTTTTGCACCAGATAAAGACCTGCGGTTTTGCCGAGGATGCGGCCGGACATGCGTGACAAGCCGCCGCCAACCTCGAAGCGCAGGCCGACCAGCGCATCACCCGCATCGCCAAGGGCTATCTCGTCCGGTTGCCTCGTCATCTCGTCCTCGCGTCAGCATTTATCTTGACAGGCGCACAGAGCGCCGCGCTCGCGTCGGCATTGTGACGTTGCTGCCGCACTTGCCTGACGACCGCGCCGCCAGCCGTCATTTGCAACGCGCCAGCCGGCGGCGAGATGCTAACCAACGGACTGTACTTGGCCGGGGGGCTCATGTTCAGTCAGCGTTGGAACGTCCGTGGCGCGCGCGCCGCATTGCCGAACTTTTGCGCGCTTGTTGCACTCGCCAGCATGCTGCCCTGTGCGGCGTTGCTCGGCGGGTGTGCTGGCAACAGCCAGTCTGTCGCCCAGGGCGTAGCGGATACACAGTCCGTATCGCCGATGGCCACTGCGATGGTAGCGGATGACGGGGCGGCACCACTTAAACTGACGGCGGAACTGGCGCCTTCGGCCGCCACGCCGATGGAAATGTCGATCGCCGACGCACAGATCGGTCCGGCGATCAGCCTCTACCGCTTCAATGCCAAGCTGCCGGCCGGCGGCGCGCTCAAATCCGGCGCCGATCTGAACGGCGACGGCGTTGCCGAGGCGCTGGTGCTGTTGACGGACGGCGCCTGCCTGACCACCACCGGTTGTCCGCTGGTGGTGTTCCAGATGACGCCGGTCGGTTTCCGTCCCGTCTCGCGCACGATCGCAGTACGCCCGCCCGTGCGCGGGGGTGCCGGCGCCAGCGGCGGTTGGCGCGACATCATCGTCAACGGCGCCGATGGCCGGGCGCGCCTGTTGCGCTTCAACGCCGACGGCTATCCGGCAACCACGGCCGCTGCTGAACTGGAACTACCGGGCGCGGTCAGCGAGATGCTGATCAGCGCCACTGACCCGAGCCTTACACCGGCCGGTTCCAGGCCCGCCCAGAGCGCACAACTTGCTGGCCAGCTTTCTGGGCAGCTTTCTGGGCAATCGGCCAGCAAACCAGCGCCCGCCAGCTTCTGGGTGCCCGCCGGTGGCGACGCCTAGGAAGGCGCGGCGGGGCAGTAGTCTTGCCAGCTACCCTGGCCGGCTATTCTGCTTCAGCGCGACGGCCGATAACCGTACAGCCAGTCGTAGCTCGACATGATCCGGTGCGGGCTCGACATCGCCAGGACGCAATCGCGCGCCCAGGCAAAGGGGCCGCCAAAATGGTAATAGCGGCCATTGAAATGCGCGGCCTTGGCGACCCGGGCGGCGCGCGCGGCGCGCTCGACGGAGACCGCAGCGAACGCGGCACCAATATCACCGCCGGCATGGGCGACATGATGCGCAACCGCCTCGGCGTCCTCAAGGGTCAAGCCGGCGCCTTGCGCCAGAAACGGCAATACGGGATGCGCGGCATCACCAATCGCCAGGATGCGGCCGTCGTTCCAGCGCTTGAGTGGTTCAGCGTCAAACAAGGTCCAGCGCCGCCATTCGGTAGGCCTGGCGAAGGCCTGCTGCAGCGGTTCAGCCCAGCCGGCGAAATGGCTGCCGGCTTCGGTTGCATCGGCGGCCTCGCTCCAGCCGGTGCTGGCGCGCGGGTCCGCCGCGATCGCCACGATGTTGACCAGCCGGCCTCCGGCGACGGGATAGTGCACGATGTGCCCATTGCGGCCAAACCAGATGCCCACCGAATCTGCCACCAGCGGTCCGCTGCAACGCTGGCGATCAAGCAGGGCCCGCCAGGCCGATTTGCCCGCAGGCCTGGGTGGCGCCGGCCGGCGGATGGTTGACCACAAGCCATCGGCGGCGATCAGCGCATCGCCGCGCACGACACGCCCATCCGTCGCCGCCAGCGCCACGCGGTCGTCTGCCGACCAGGTCGCAACTGGCCAGTTCAGGGCCAGGGTGATCAACGGCGAGCCGCGCACGGCAGCGAGCAGCGCGGCTTGCAGGTCAGCCCGGCGCAATACCCAATACGGCGCGCCATGACGCTCCGCCAGCCAAGTGCCGAGCGGCAATTGCGCGATCTCCCGGCCGGAGAGACCATGTCGCACCACAAGCGCTGGCGGCGACTGAACAGCGGCAGCCAGCGCGCCCTCGAGGCCCAGCCCGATCAGCACGCGCGTGGCATTGGGGCCCAGTTGAATACCGGCGCCCGCCTCCGTGAGCTCCGGCTGACGTTCGAGGATGGTGCTGGCGATGCCGTGCCGCGCCAGCGCCAGCGCCGTCGCCAGCCCGGCGATACCGGCGCCAGCGATCAGTATGTCGAGGCGACGCGCCGACGCGCTCATGCCGCCGCGTGGCTGGCAGCGGTGACCAGCGCGCCAGGCGGGTCAGTCTGGGTGGCGCTCAGATCGGCGCGATGGACATAAAGCGTTGAGCAATAGGGGCAGACAATCTGTGTCTCCGAGCCCATGTCGAGATAGACGTGCGGATGATCAAACGGATCGCGCGCGCCCATGCATTGGAACTCGCGCACGCCGATCGCGACCTTCTCGACGCCCGCGTCATTGGCGAAATGCGGTATGCTGCTAGCGGCCATGCTGGTTCCGTGTCGGGTAATTGCTTCGGGTTGACGGCGACCATAGGGACAAGGCTTCGCCTTGACTAGCGAGGTCCGTGGCGAGGTCCTTGGCGGCAGCCGACAGAAAGGATGAGTGTGATGCAGCGCTTCCTATCAGACGACATTGAGCTTGCCTACATCGACGAGCCGCCAGCCGCCGATGCGCCAGCCTTGGACGTGCCACCTATCCTGTTGATCCATGGCTTCGCATCCAATGTCACCGCCAACTGGATTGATCCCGGCTGGGTGCGGACGCTGACGCGGGCCGGCCACCGCGTCATCGCCCTCGACAATCGCGGCCATGGCCAAAGTACGAAGTTGT
>JANNSA010000747.1:0-12226 GCA_031402115.1 Hyphomicrobiaceae bacterium
GCGATGCCGAGCAGCCAAAGTGAAAGGGGATCGGTCATGGTACGGAGTGATACTGGCTTTCAGTTTTCGCTCAAACTTCGCTGAGCGCCTGCCCGAGATAGGCCGACAGTGTATCCTGTGCCACATCCCGGCTAATGAAGGCTTCACCAATTGCACGTGCCAGGATCAGGGTCTGCCTGCCGCCAACGACTTTCTTATCCTGCGCCATGAGTTGCATGAGCGTCGAAAGTCCCGGGCGTTGGCCATCCGGGCCAGCGGGAACCTGCGCGATCCGGGTTGGCAGGCCGACACGGTCGAGATGCGCCCGGACCGTCGCGGTCGTTCCAGCGGGGCAATGGCCAAGCTGTTCGGACAAGCCAAACGCCAGCACCATGCCGATGGCGACCGCCTCACCATGCAGCAGCCGCTGCGAGAACCCAGCCCAGGCTTCCAAAGCATGGCCAAAGGTGTGGCCCAAGTTGAGCAAGGCGCGCTCGCCCAGCTCGGTCTCGTCACGCGCGACGATGCCGGCCTTAGCCGTGCACGCGACAGCGACTGCCTCGGCGCGCAGGCCCGCGTCCCCCGCCAGCAGCGCCCCGGCGTTGGCTTCGCACCACTGGAAGAAACCTCGATCGCCGAGCAGACCATACTTGACCACTTCGGCATAGCCCGCGCGCAGCTCACGTGGTGGCAGCGTCGCCAGCACATCGATGTCGGCAACCACCAAGCTGGGCTGATGAAAGGTACCCACCAGATTCTTGCCCTGCGGGGTGTTGATACCGGTCTTGCCGCCGACGGAGGAATCGACCTGTGCCAGCAACGTTGTCGGCACCTGCACGAAGCGCAGTCCGCGGCGTGTAATGGACGCAGCAAAGCCGGTCAGGTCACCGATGACGCCGCCGCCCAGCGCCAGCACCACGTCGCGGCGCTCCAGGCCCATGTGCAGGAACTGCTCACACAAGGGCCCGAGCTGCGCCATGCTCTTGGACGCCTCGCCCGGTGGCAGAATTACCGCGCCGGCGTACACACCGGCGTCCGCGAGGCTGGCTTCCACAGCTGGCAAGTGTAAGCCGGCGATGTTGGCGTCGGTTACCACTCCGACACGGGCGTTGGGCAGTGTCCGGGCAATCAGCGCGCCAAGAGAAGACAACAACCCGCGACCGATGTAGATGTCGTAGCTGCGGCTGCCAAGTTCCACCGCGACGGTCCGAGCGGAGCCCGTGTCAAAGCCCATGCGCGATGGCTCACGATCCATGCCGCCCTTTTTCCAGACGCCTGCGTTCTCGCTCAGTTCAGCAATTATCTCGCTGACGATCACCTCATGCGGCACATCGCGGCTGATCACTGTGATGTCCGATTGCGCATAGGTTGGATAACGCTCATCGATCAGGCGTCGCATCGCGCCTTCCGGATCATCGGTTTTCAGCATCGGCCGGTTACCGCGTTTGCGCACCCGGGCCATCAAGATGTCCAGGTCAGCCTTCAGCCAGACCGAGATGCCGTGCTCGTCGATCAGCGCCCGCGTCTCGGCGTTCATGACCGCACCGCCGCCCGTCGCGACAACCTGCGACGCGTTGCGGAGCAGGCGCGCGATCACACGCCGTTCGCCGTCACGGAAGTACGGCTCGCCATGCGCTGCAAACATTTCGCTGATGCTTTGGCCAGCCGCCCGTTCGATCTCGGCGTCAGCATCCACGAACGGCAACCCCAGGGCCTCGGCGAGCCGGCGGCCGATGGATGACTTGCCGGCGCCCATCATGCCAACCAGCACCAGCGAGCGCGCGCCCAGCCGGGCCCGGATGCCCGTAGCAGCAGGATCGTTGCGCGGTGGTGTTTCAGTACTCATGCATGGTTCCAGTTGCCCTGCTGCGGTGCGACATTAGGGGCCAGGTTGGCGTGAAACAACCCCAGTGGGCGAGGCGGGAGAGTGGCGAGGAGTAGCGGGTCGCAAGATGCAACGACCGCCTAACATGCGCTTCGTGTCACCGATTCTGCCCATAACGGCAAAGATCCAGCGTCGTGCCGCATTTACATCGCGCCAGGAAACGCGGACACGAAGCTCATCGTCGTCGGTTTAGACTTTGGATATCACAGTAAGACCATGGGCCGCCGAAGTTGAATCCGGTCCCCTCAACGAGTTCCTTCATGACCCGAACCGTGAGCCTTGCCGCGACGCAGATGGCGTGTAGCTGGGATAAGTCGGCCAACATCGCCAAGGCTGAGAAGCTCGTGCGCGATGCCGCCAGCCAAGGCGCGCAGGTGATCCTGCTGCAGGAGTTGTTCGAGACGCCATACTTTTGCATTGACCGCGATGCCAAGTTCTTTGAGCTGGCGCACCGTTCAGTCGACAATCCACTGATCAACCGGTTCCGCGATCTGGCGCGCGAACTGGGCGTCGTGCTGCCAATCAGCTGGTTCGAAACGACCGGCAACGCCCACTTCAACAGCATCAGCATCATCGATGCCGATGGCGGCGTGCTCGGGAGTTATCGCAAGAGCCATATTCCCGACGGCTACGGCTATCAGGAGAAGTTTTACTTCACGCCGGGCGACACCGGATTCCGGGTGTTCAAGACGCGGCATGCCGCCATTGGTACGGCGATTTGCTGGGACCAATGGTTCCCTGAAGCGGCGCGGGCGATGGCGCTGCTTGGCGCCGAAGTGCTGCTGTATCCAACCGCGATCGGTTCCGAGCCGCTTGATCGCACAATCGATTCTTGCGGGCACTGGCAGCGAACCATGCAAGGCCACGCCGCCGCCAACATGCGTCCGCTGGTGGCATCAAACCGCATCGGCAGTGAAACCGTCGGCAGCATGACGGATGTGTTCTACGGCTCGTCGTTCATTGCTGATCCAACGGGGGCCAAGGTCGCTGAAGCGTCGCGTAGCGACGAAGCCGTACTGACCGCCAGTTTTGATCTCGACGCGATCGCCGCGACGCGCACCAGTTGGGGCTTGTTCCGCGACCGGCGGCCTGAGCTTTATGGCATTCTAACCGGCCACGATGCAGCGTGACCAGGCAGGAAGGGGTCAGGCACTTACACGCCATCGACGTTGGTGAAACATGCTGGCGTTAGTGGGCGCGTAAGTGCCTGACCCCGGTTGTCGCGCGATGCGTTGGCGCGCTCAGCGGCCGATCACAATCCGGCCGCCACGGCCACGAACCAGCGCGAACAATTGCGCGGCATTGCCGGGCGCCAGGCGGACGCAACCGTGCGAAGCGCGACGGCCAAGTTGGCCAACATAACCCGTTCCATGCACGGCATAACCACCGCGGAAGAACATCGAATGCGGCATTGGCGAGTTGTTGTACTTGCGTGAGTAGTGCATGCGCGCCATGCGCTTGACACTGTAAGAGCCGGCTGGCGTGCCAAACCCAGCGCGACCCGTCGACACCGGCCACGAGTATTGATGGGCGCCATCGACATACACATCCATGGTTTGGCGCGACAGGCTGACCTTGGCAACCACCACTGCTTGAGCGGTTGACGTGCAGACAAACGACGTAACGGAAACGACGACGGCGGCCAGCAATCCGGCCAGAAAACGGCGACCCATGACCAACTCCACTGTACTGTGACTAAAGTTAACTGCGATTAGTAACGTTAACATCGCACGGTACAGGCGTTGGGTTAAGGGGGCGTGCAAGGCAGCGCTCGATTGTTGGGTAGCCGCTGTGGCATAGCCGCAGCAGATGGCTACAAGTGCTTCGACTGCGGGGAAAATTGATGGGCCGCCAGACCAAGCCAGCGCGCAAGTTGCCTGCGCATCCTGGGGACAAGCCACTTGCCGGCAAAACGCGCGCGGAGCAATCCGCTGCGGCAACACCAGGACACAAGCGCATCATCGCGCTGGTTTATGACTTCGATGGTACGCTGTCGCCACGCCCGATGCAGGAATACACGTTCCTGCCGAAGATCGGCGTTGACCCAAAGGCGTTCTGGGCCGAGGTCAACCAGATGGCGCGCGAGCATCAGGCCGACAACCTGATCACCTACATGCACCTGATGTACAAAAAGGCCAAGGCACGCGGCGTCCGCATCGACCGCGAGGAACTGGTGGCGCTCGGCCGCGACGTGGAACTGTTCGCCGGCGTCGAAACCTGGTTCCGCGAAATCGCCGACTATGTGTCCTTGCGCACCGAAACACCGGTCGAACTGCGGCACTATTTGATTTCATCGGGGCTCAAGGAAATCATCGAGGGCACCAGCATCTACGGCAACTTCCACAACGTGTTCGCGTCGGAATACTTCTTCGAGGCCTATGACCTGCCGTACCCGAAGCGGGTGATCACTGACACTGGTAAGACGCAATACCTGTTCCGCATTAATAAGGGCGTGGAAGACCTGAGCGAGTCGATCAACAGCCACATGCCGGAGGCCGAGCGGCCGGTGCCGTTCGCGCATATGATCTATTACGGCGACGGCGACACCGATGTGCCGTCAATGACGGTGATGCGCAAGAACGGCGGCCACGCCATCGCCGTGCATCCGGAAGGCCGCGACGAGGCCAAGTGCGCGGAACTGTTCCGAGCCGGCCGGGTTGATTTTTATGCGCCAGCAGATTATCGGCGCGGCTCAACACTGTTTCGGCGCACGGGTCTGCTGATCGACCATATCCTCGCCGTGATCCGTATTGAAGAAGAGCGCCATGAACTCAAGCTGGACGCCGAGGGCCATCGGGCCAAGCCAGTCGCCGTCAAAGGCGCGGCCGGCAAGCGGGCTCCGGTGAAGCGAAAGGACCGATCATGATCGGCACACGACTGCGCGATCGTCTGCAACCCTGGCGGCTGAACGCGCTGGGGCTGGTGCTTATGGCAGCAATCACAGCGCTGCCGGTGCACGCGCAGGACGACCCTGATCCAAGCGCTGACACCGCAACACTGGCCGCCGACGCACCAGCCGTGGCTGCGGTGCCAACTCAGGCGATTGCGGCACCAACCGCGATCAAACGACCGCCGATCTATACGATGCCGGCCAAGCAGGTGTTTGGCAAAATGAAGGGTGGCACCGTTGATCTGCCGCCACGCGCCATTGGCGGCTATGCCAAGGGCTGTCTGTCAGGCGGCAAGGCGCTGTCGATCA
This sequence comes from Hyphomicrobiaceae bacterium, assembly GCA_031402115.1. Lineage (GTDB taxonomy): Bacteria > Pseudomonadota > Alphaproteobacteria > Rhizobiales > Hyphomicrobiaceae > JANNSA01. The sequence continues at coordinate 5,064 of JANNSA010000747.1, forward strand.
ACGGCCCCGCATGGCAGGCGATGCGGCTGTCGCGCAATCGCAACTGGGGCCATCCAGGATTGGTCAATTTGCTGGAGCGCTTTGCCACGGAAATGCAGCAGCAGGACAATTGGCCTGGCCTGTTGATCGGCGACATGTCGCAGCCGCGCGGCGGCCCTATGCTGACAGGTCACAAGAGCCACCAGATCGGTTTGGATGCCGATCTCTGGTACATGCCGATGCCGAGCAAGCGCCTGACCCGCGCCGAGCGCGAGACACAGGAACCGTTGAAACTGGCGGATGAAAAGGGCACGGAAGTCATTGCTGGCGCCTGGAACCCGGGCTTTGTCGGGCTGATCCGCCGCGCCTCGTCCTATCCCGAAGTGGAGCGCATCTTTACGCATCCGGCGGTCAAAAAGGCCTTATGTGACGCGACGTCGGCGACCGATCGCGGCTGGTTGCGCAAAGTGCGGCCGATGTGGTCGCACAATTACCACTTCCACATCCGCATGCATTGCCCGCGCGACCTGCCCGGCTGCGCGCCGCAGAAGCCAACGCTCGACACCGACGGCTGCGGCAAAGACCTGACCGATTGGCTGAAGCGCATCTCGGCGCCGCCACCCAAGCCGAAACCCAGGCCGCCAACACCGCCCGGCCCGCCAAAGCCAGCAAAGCCAAGGCCAAAGCCCAAGATCATGACGCTACAGGACCTGCCGGCCGATTGCGCGCCTGTGGCACTGTCGGGCACTGACACGGCTGCCGCAGAGCTGGCACCGACGCCATAGGCTGGGCTGAGATCGCGAAGCCCAGCACTCACGGGCGTGGTGCTGGCGGTGAGATGCTGGGCTTCGCGAAGGGCTTAGCCCAGCCTACTCCTTGGTTGAGCGTTTTAGCGTCTGCACATACTCCGTCAGGCGCTCGGATAAGCCGAGGCCCTGGCCGATCATGACGCGGATACTGGCGCGTTCCATCAGCAACCGGTTGAGCCGTTCCTGGCAGTCACCGAGTCCATAGAACACCGCCTCTGGCGCTTCGATGGCGCCGCTCTCCACCGCACGCATCACATCGTTGGCGTTCTGGCTGACCGACGGCAACACGCGCGCGATGTCAGCGATCAGGCTGTCGGGAGCGATGTCGAGCTGATGCAGGCCGAACTTGAGCGGCTGCGTCGCGCCGTTGTGCTCGTTAGCCGCAGCCTTCAGGTTGCGCGCCAAGCGGCGGAAGACTTCCTGCAGCACCAGGCAGTCGGTTTCCAGATCGCGCACCGCCACCGCCGGCTTGCGCCTTGGCTTCTGCTTGGCGGCGTCGGGCTCGCGGCCGACCCACAGCACGGCGGCGATGGAGCAGATGCAGCCGAGCGCCGCGATTGCCGGCAGGATCGCCGTCAGCGGATCGGTTGCGGCGCCCTGATCGGCAAAGCCATCGCTATCGCCTGACTTGCTGCGCTGAGCAATCATGCTGGGCTCCCGCGCCGTCACCGGAAATGCTTGGAAAGTTTCAGGCCTTGCGCCTGATAATGCGAACCGATGTCTTGGCCATAGAGTTGATCCGGCAGCTCCGTCATCGGCTCATAGACCAGCCGGCCAATCGTCTGAGCGTGTTCAAGCACGAACGGCACCGTATGCGAGCGCACCTCGAGCACCGCGCGGGCACCCGAGCCGCCAGTCGCCGTAACGCCAAAGCCCGGGTCAAAGAAGCCGGCATAATGCACGCGAAATTCCCCAACCAGCGGATTGAACGGCACCATCTCGGCGGCATGCGTGGCCGGCACCACGACCGCCTCCTTGGACGCCAGGATATAGAACTGGTCGGGATCGAGGATCAGGCGGCCCTGTTCGCCACGGATCGGTTCCCAATAGTCAGCGACAGCGTGCGCGCCGGGCTTGTCGACATCAACCAGCGCCGTATGCCGCCGCGCCCGGTAGCCGACCAAGCCTAGGCTATCACCGGCCAAATCGACTGACAGGTCCTCCACCCGTCCGCCGGTATAGGCACCGCGCCGGAAACGGATCTGGCTGAGCCGCGATCCCGCCCGCACCAGCACCGGAAAAGTCTGCGGACAAATCTCAGCATAAAGCGGACCAGCATAGCCCGCCGGCAGCATGTCGAATGCGCCGATGCCGTCGGCAATCACCCGGGTGAAGACATCAAGCCGGCCCGTCGAACTCTTCGGGTTGGTGATGGCCGCCAGATCGGCCGGCAACGCCAGGCTTTCCTGCAGCGGCACCACGTAGACGCAGCCAGTTTCGAGGACGGCGCCATCGCTGAGATCAAAATTGTGCAGCGTCAGATCGGCAAGCTTGTCTGCCACAGTCTCACCGGCGCGCGGCAGGAAACTGGCGCGCACGCGGTGCGCCTTGGCGCCAAGCCGCAGATCAAGGCTGGCCGGCTGAATCTGACCGTCAACCGTCGCCGAGCCAGAAAGCACGGCACCGGTCGCGATCAATTCAACGATACGTTGACGCGGCAGAATGCCAACGGCTGTCTCGGACTTGGTCGCCATGGGCGATGGCTCCCCGGGTTGGTTGACTTGCGGGGTTGTAGCCACGATTCGATCAGACGCCCAACAGGCCGATGATCGCGCCCTGGATCAGCAGCACGCCCAGCCAGTGGCCGGCATCGATCAGCGTCAGCGACCAGCGCGCGCCGGCGAAGCGGTGGTTTGTGGCAATCACCGTCACGACAAAACCCAGCCACACGAACGCGCCAGAGATGATGCCACCGCGCATAGTCACCTGGCCGGTGCCAAGGTGGCCCATCAAGCCTGCTAGTACCCAGGCCATCACCAGCAGGCTGATGAACGACACAACGAACGGCAAGGCCGGTACGCTAATGCTGGCGCCGATCTCCTCGCGCGACTTGCCTAGCGCGGCAGTCCAGCGATTGCTCAGCAGCCCGTACCAAACCGCCCCGAACAGGAAGCTGGCGACGGCAGCGCCAACTATCGCCACGAGATTCAGACCAGCGAAGGCCATGGCATTCTCCTGCGGAAGCCTGCTGTCAACCGCCAGAACTATTCGTTGTTGTGGTGGCCGGGTCAGGCGCCGGCAAAGCAGCGGGCGCGCTTTGATTCGTCAACGGCTTAGGAACGATTGTACCAGGCTTGACGCCAAGTCCCAGGTCGTTGACCAGTCCAATCATCGCGCCCATTACCGTCAGCACCAGCAGCCAATGGATGCCGTCGACGATCGTCAGACCAAGCCGCGCGCCGATATTGGCGTAATTGACCAGCACCGTGGTCATGACGAAGCCGAACCACAGCAGCAGCGCTGTATGCGCACCGCCATATGTCGACGTGTCGCCTAGCCGCTCCATGAAGTTGGCGAGCATGATCGTCATCACGACTTGGGCGATGCCGACGAAAATTTGCCGGCGCGGCGAAAACGCGCCAAGCCCGGTCTTGCCGATCGCGTCATGCCAGACGTGCCCAGCAATGCCATACCAGACGGAGCCTACGATCCAGCCGGCGATCAGGGCAGACAGCACGGCCGTCGAGTTGATCGCGGGTAGGTAGTTCGGCGCCTCGGACAGAATCCGCAATATGCTCTGCTTGACAACCTCGAAATCGAACACGCTACAACCCCTCTCAGGCACGGATACACGCTCACGCGCCGATGCCCATGCGCCAGCGTTCCGCTGCCGGTCCCGGCAACAGTCAGCGGCCGTCATACACCGCTCATCCGGCAGAAGGAATGCGGCAAGGGGCAAGATGTGGACAAAGTGCGGCTCTTTTGCCGCAGCTGGGAAAGATGTCTAGGCCGATTGGCTAGCGCAGGTTAAGCCGATTTTTGAAACCGGTGCCGCTCGCTGCGGCCGAACCCCAACCTGACCGAACATCCACCGCCAAAACACACCAGTTATGCTATAGGTGTTGTGAGCATATCGGTTTACTTCCGGAGATGAACCATGAACGCGCGGTCCGTAACACCAGCTCAGGCTCAGTCGATGCTCCAGGCCGGGGCCATTCTGGTTGATATCCGCGAGCCCGACGAATTTGCGCGTGAGTACATTCCGGGTGCCCGCAACGTGCCAGTGAGCAGTTTGGCAACCGCGAGTCTTGGCGATACCAGCAAGCCGATCGTGTTCCACTGCAAGACCGGCGCGCGAACGCAGGCGCATGCCAGCCGCCTGATCGCAGCAGCGCGCGGCGACGCGGTAGTTGTCGAGGGCGGGCTCGATGCCTGGCGGCGGGCTGGCCTCGCAATCACCGCTGACAAGCGCCAACCCATCGAGATCATGCGACAGGTGATGATTGCCGCCGGCTCGCTAGTGCTGGCCGGCGTGCTGCTCGGCACTTTCGTGCATGTTGGCTTCTACGGCTTGTCTGGAATAGTCGGCGCCGGCCTGGTGTTCTCGGGCGCGTCGGGCACCTGCATGATGGCGCACGCGTTGCGGCTGATGCCATGGAACCGGCGGCGCGCGGCAACGGCAGTTGTCTGAAGCACAACTCTGCCGTCCCCTGCTGGAGCAACCCGAGGGTTGATTGAGTGCCACGGCTACGCCACCGGTGCTAAGCAGTGAGACTGGCGAAGCACTCAGCCAACCCATTCAGTGTGCGGATGACGAACGGCTCGTGGCGTCGCCCCTATCAGGGCGCGAAGCAAAGCCGTTGACATGAAACAGCGTCGATGCGGCAACCGAGCATCATTGCAGTTGCTCGCCGCCGCGTTGTACGAAGGCGCGATGCGGGTTGCGTTTCGCGATGTCCGCTTGGCTGCAACGCTCATGACCCCCCAACAAAGGCCCCGGCCGATGGCATCTCAGTACGACGCGGCACCGGCCGAGGCAACCAGCGACAACCGTCCAGGCATCTGGCGGACCGGTTCGCATCCGGGTTTCTTTGATCGGGCGCCGCCGCTGACGCTTGGCATGCTGGCACAAACCGTTGGCGCGGAATTGGCCGACCCCGCAGCCGCCAATCGGCTGGTCCATGACGTGCGGACGCTTGATACTGCCGGCCCCGAGCACCTAGCGTTCCTCGACAACAAGAAGTACCTGCCGACGCTGGCAAAAACCCAAGCTGGCGCCTGTTTTGTGGCGCCGGCCTATGTCAAACGTGTGCCGGCCGCCACCATCGCCCTAATCACACCAACGCCCTATCACGCGCTGGCCAAGAGCTTGCTGCTGTTTTACCCGGGCGCCTTCCAGACCAGCGTGCACGGATCAGGCACCGACCCGATCGACCGCAGCGCCGTGATCGAGGCCGGCGCCGTTATTCAACCGGGCGCCATCATCGGCCCGGAAGCACGCATTGGCCAAGGCGCGGTGATCGCCTCAGGCGCTGTCATTGGCCGCCGCGTCACGATTGGCCGCAGCACCTATGTTGGCCCGTGCGCCTCGGTCACGCACGCCCTGGTTGGCGACCGCGTCGTGCTGCACGCCGGCGTGCGCATTGGCCAGGACGGCTTCGGCTTTGCTATGGGTCCAAAGGGCCATTTGAAGGTGCCGCAGATCGGCCGCGTCATTATTCAGGACGACGTTGAGATTGGCGCCAACAGCACCGTCGATCGCGGCGCCCTTAAGGATACTGTCATCGGCGAAGGCACGAAAATTGATAATCTAGTTCAGATCGGGCACAACGCCGTGATCGGACGGCACTGCGTGATCGTCGCCCAGGTTGGTGTGTCAGGCAGTACCGAGCTGGAGGATTTCGTGATTGTTGGCGGCCAGGCGGGCTTTATTGGGCATTTGCGCATCGGCCGCGGCGCGCAGATCGCGGCGGCGTCCAAGGTGTTGACCGATTTGGCGGCGGGCGGCCGCTATGCTGGCAGTCCGGCGGGCGACAAGACTGCGTGGCTGCGCCAAGTCGTGATGCTGCGGCAAATGGTGGCGCGGCGGCGCGGCGTGGCAGCGGCTGGCAACGACGAAAGCGGGCAGGATTGAGTGCCCAGGGAGCGGCGACGGTGAAGAAGACGGGAGCGACGACAATGGATACGGCTGAGCCCAAGAAGCAGCTGCGCAGTGCCGACATTGCACGCGTGCTGAAATTGCTGCCGCACCGCTATCCGTTCCTGATGATCGACCGCATTATCGAGATGGACGGTGACCGCTCGTGCATCGGCATCAAGAATGTCACCATCAATGAACCGTTCTTTCAGGGTCATTTCCCGTCCTATCCCGTGATGCCCGGCGTGCTGATCATCGAGGGCATGGCGCAGACGGCCGGCGCCCTGTGCGTTGACAGCCTCGGTGAAACCTATGAGCCGTCACTGGTCTATTTCATGGGGATCGACGCCGCCAAGTTCCGCCGCCCGGTTGTGCCCGGCGACGTGCTTCATTACCATGTCACTAAGATCCGCAGTCGCGGCCGGGCATGGCGCTTCAAAGCCGAGGCGTTTGTAAGTGGCACCCTGGTCGCCGAAGCCGAGGTGAGCGCCATGATCGTCGACCAGTCGCAAATTCCGCAATGAAGGCAAAACCTGCTGGCATTCATGCTTCGGCCCTGGTCGACGCCAAGGCCAAGATCGGCAAGGACGTGACCATTGGTCCGTTCAGCATAATCGGACCTGACGTGGTTTTGGGCGATGGTGTGGAAGTGCTGTCGCATGTCGCGATCGCCGGCCGCACAACGATCGGCGAGCGCACCAGGCTGTTCCCGTTCGCTTCCATTGGCCACCAGCCGCAGGACCTGAAGTTCAAGGGCGAGCTGTCCACCTTGTCGATCGGCAGCGATTGCCTGATCCGCGAAGGTGTCACCATGAACCCTGGCACCGAGGGCGGCGGTATGAAGACCGTTGTCGGCAGCCACTGCGCGTTTCTCGCTAATTCGCATGTCGGCCACGACTGCGTCATCGGCAACAACGTCATCTTCTCGAACAACGTCATGCTGGCCGGTCACTGCACGGTCGGCGACTTCGCCATTATCGGCGGCGGCGCGGCGGTGATCCAGTTTGCGAGAGTTGGCCCACACTCCTTTATCGGCGGCATGTCGGCCCTGGAACACGACCTGATCCCTTACGGCATGGCCGTCGGCAACCGGGCCTATTTGTCTGGACTGAACATCGTCGGCCTGCAACGGCGAGGCTTCGCGCGCGCCGACATCCACAGCCTCAGGCGCGCCTACCGGCTGCTTTTCGCCAACGAGGGCACACTGCTGGAACGCGTTGACGACGTTGCGGCAGAGTTCAAGGACCATCCGATCGTCACCGAGATCGTCGCCTTCATCCGCGCTGGCGGCAAGCGTG
>JANNSA010000748.1:0-8304 GCA_031402115.1 Hyphomicrobiaceae bacterium
CCGGCAGCAGGATGCGTTCTTTCCACGCCACCCGCTCCTGATGCACGGCCAGCACCGTGTGAAAGCGATCAGCGTCTTTGTAAGCACTCATAATGCGCTTGACCTGCGGCCATGGCAGCGTACCTGCCATCAGGTCGGCGATCACTTCCTGCGTTTGCGTGGTCATGTCGAACGCTCCTTGTTCCGCAATGGCGCGCTGGACCCTTCAGGCGCAGCGAACTTGAAACCTGCCGGCAACCCCCAGAAATCGCGGAACTCGGCAGTGAACCTCGGCGACAGCACCATGGCTGCGGCGTACATGCGCGCCACTTCGGGCACGAAGTCCTGCTTCTTGACGCGCTTGGCTTCGGTAGCGATCCAGCCGGCAACGGGCTTGCCGCGCTTGCGGCGGTTGGTTCTGATCTTTGCGCGCGCTGCCTCAGTGGCGGCGGCATCCACCTCATACCGGTCGGTCTTGTGGTTCTCGTTCACGACAATGCCGAACGCGCTAGCGGCAGCCTCCGCAGTCAGATAGCCGTTCTCAACGTCCTGGGCGGTCTTGACTGGATCGCGTTCCAGCGGATCGCCGTAACCGCCACCGCCATTGTAGGCGTGGCTGAACACGTCGCCGGACTTGTGCGGCGCTGTGATGTAAGGCCCCTCGGTGGTTTGGTGGCGGCCCTTCAGTCGCTTCTCCAAGGTTGATTTGTGCGGGTCAGTGCCGGTTTCATGAGCCAACGGTTTGCCCGCCGCGGCCAGCGCTGTGACGTTGGAGCCGCGCACCGAGCGGTGCATCTGGCAGGTCGGCGCCGGGTAACCGCCGCACATGCCAGCGTTGTCGAACACGCGGCTGGAATGCTCGGATGTAACGAGGCGCAGATGCGGCGTCTTGTTCACCAGCCAAGTTGACATGAACGCGCAGCCGCCGCGGTACTTGCCGGCGCCGCCGGAGTTCGGCAGGATGGAGCGGCCCAGATACAGCATCGGCATGTTCTGTTCCCAGATCTCCACATTGCCCATGTCGCTTTCCGGGTTCCAGCCGACATAGGCCGTATCCAACCCATCCTTGATCGCCAAGGCTCCTGAGCCGGCCGCCGCACACTCAAAATGCGCCATGCCAAACGGCGTGCCGTATTGGCTGGTTCCGCCCATCTCGATCATCGGCGAATTGACCTGACCGACGAATACTTCTTCCACAAATCCACGCGCCAGGAAGCCCCGCGACAATAGCCGCTGGAACACGCCATAGGCTGGCAATAGCAGCGCCCAGGAGGTGGCGGTGGCGACGAACTCGTTGTCCGGATTGGTCCAAGTGCCATAGGGCAGCTTCAGCTTGGTCGCCATCCAGGCGCCGTCATTGACTAGGCCCTCATAGTTCATGTGCTGAGTGAGTGTCACGAACATGCCGCCGTCCATGCCAGCAGGCGTGCAGTTCATCGAGTGGTAGCCCCAGGGCTGTGTGCCCTCGAAATCCATGACGATGTGGCCATCGCTGGTGATCTCCATCTCGATCGGTATGTTGTAAAGCCAGTTCGGCTCGCCAAGCGGCTGGAAGCCGGGTTTGCCCTCGGTGACATGGCCATAGAACGTATGGCCGCGATAAATGCCTGGCACCGTCAGCTGCTTGGTGCGCGCCAGCTGGCTACGGCGTCCCTCCTCAATGAACTCCTTCATCACGCGCCTCCAATAGTCGATCCCGACTTCATCGATGATGGAGCGCACGCTTTCACGCATCTCGATGCATGACGCGACCTTGGCCTTCTCGTCGAGCACCCAATAGATTGGCATGCGCAAATTGCGCTCGCAGCGGATAACGTAATCGCGCCGGATCTCGTCATTGCTGCCAATCTTCTCCGCGCAGACAAACAGTCCTTCCGTGAACCGCTCCTGCGCTAGGCAGACATCGCCGCCGGGCGTGATGCCGCCGGACTCCAGCTCATGGCAGACGGCGCCAGCCCAGCCGACCAGATCGCCGCCATGGAAAATCGGGATGACATCCATCACATCGGGCACCTGTACGGTGCCGATGAAGGCGTCGTTGTTGGCGAAGATGTCGCCCGGATTGATACCAGGATCGGCTTCGTAGCCTTGCTCGATCATCCACTTGATGAAACGGCTCATGGTGTGCACGTGCACCATGATGCCGTTGGAAATGGCCACCGCGTCGCCCTCTGGCGTATAAATGGCAACCACCATCTCGCCGACCTCGCGCACGCCGGGCGACGCCGAGATGCGCCGCGCCATCTCCCGCGCCGACACGCAAAACGAGCGCAGCTTGGTATGCAGCGTCTCGTAGCGCAGCGGATCCTGCTGGCGCAAGTTCAGCTCGGTGACGCCGTCATAGCTGCCGGTCTCAGCCATCAGCCGTTCGGAGGCGCGCAGCCGGTCGCGCAGCGGCAACCGTAAGCTCAGGTCCTGCATCGGCAAGCGTCCTTGGTGATGGGATTGCCGCCGCGCGGCACGCGTCAGTCAGACCATCAGGTAGCCGCCATCGACGACCATTTCGGCGCCGGTGACGAACTTGGATTCATCGGAAGCCAAATAGAGGACCATGAAAGCGATGTCGTTGGGCTCACCCAGGAACCCTATCGGGTGGCGCGACAGGGCCTTGGCACGCTCGTCGTCCAGTCGTCCCAAACCGCGCAGATAAGCCTCGGTTTGTGGCGTCCAGATATAGCCGGGATGGATGGAAGTGCAGCGGATTCCGTACTTCTGCTCGGCGCAATGCACCGCGACTGCCTTGGTCAGCGTCCGCACCGCACCCTTGCTGGCGCAGTACGCAGCCAGGTCCGCTTCGCCGATTATGCCGTCAATGGAAGACATGTTGATGATTGAACCGTGGCGGTGCTTCTTCATCAGCGCGACGGCATGCTTGCAGCCGAGGAACACGCCGTCGGCATTGACCGCCATGGTTAAGCGCCATTGCTCCATGTCGGCGCTCTCGATGGTGCCGATCGGCGCGATGCCGGCATTGTTCACCAGCACGTCGAGCCGGCCATGGCGCTGCTCGACTTCGGCCATCACCAGCGACCACTGATCGGGGTGCCGCACGTCATGCTCGAGGAAGTCGGCCGCGCCACCGGCATCGCGGATCAGCCGCACCGTCTCCGCGCCGTGTTCTGCGCTGATGTCCGTGACGACGAGTGTTGCGCCCTCACGCGCTAGCAGCAGCGCCGAAGCCCGGCCGAGCCCAAGCCCGGCGCCCGTGATCATGGCGAACTTACCCTCGACGCGGCCCATAGCTCAGCACCCCGCCCCATGCGCATAGTGCAGCAGCGTCCACTCATCGAGCATGACGCGGTCGCCGGGGTGGACCACCAACGTGGTTGCCGGATGCTCGATGATTGCGGGGCCGCTGACCGCGTTGCCGGGCATCAGATCGTCCATCTCGAACAGATCGCACCGATGCCATTGTCCAACGAAGTAGGCGTCGCGCTTGCCCTTGTGCGCCTTGGCCGGGCTCGTACCCTGCAACGGCCGGCGTTCAAGGATCGGCTTGACCTTGTCTGCCGTCGCCAGCAGGCCGAGTTCCATGATGGAAATACCACCCTGACCATAGCGTGACACACGGTGGTTGATCTTTTCGTAGACGCTCTCGAATGCTGCCAGCACTTGGCTTAGGTCCTTGGCTGATTTGACGCGCGGTAGCGGCGACGTGACCTCCACGTCCTCCAACTGGCCGGTGTAGCGCATCATCAGCAGCGGCGTGGTGCGCACCGCCTTGCGCTTGTGGCCGTCAGCCGCCATTTCGGCCAGAGCGCGCGCTTCCAGATCCTGCCAGACGGCATCGACCTTGGCCGCTACATCCTGATGGACGTTGTGGCTCGCGTTCGGCGGGATGTCGATCTGCACCGAGACCGAATGCCGGCGTACATAATCGGCCGTGGTGCAGCCGAACGCCGAGAAGGCGGCGGCGAACTGGAATGTCAGAATGTCCTTCAGGCCAATACCGCGGCTGTAGCCGGCGAGGTGCAACGGCCCCGAGCCGCCATAGGACAGCAGCGTGAATTCGGACGGGTGGATGCCTTGACCCGAAATGACACGGCGTAACGCATTGTTAGCGTCGGTTTCCAGCATGGTCAGCATGCCTTCGGCCGCCACATGCATGTCGACGCCGAGCGGATCGGCGCACTTCTCCTTGAACGCCTTGGCCGCCTTGGCGACGTCGAGCTTGACCTTGCCGCCGAGGAAGTAGTCCGGATTGAGCCGTCCGAGAATGGCGTCGCAATCGGCGATGGTCGGCTCGGTGCCGCCCCGCCCAAAGCAGATCGGCCCCGGTGTTGAACCGGCACTTTCGGGTCCGAGCGAGACCTTGCGTGTCAGCGGATCGACCTTGATGATCATACCAGCGCCAGCACCGATCGTGTCGAGATGCAAAGTCGGCACGTTCAGCTTGAAGCGGTCCATGATCGGCTCATTCTCGAGCCGCGTCTGCCCGCGCGTGATGACGCCCATGTCGAACGACGTACCGCCCATGTCCGAACAAATCAGATTATCGTTGCCGATCATTTTGCCGACATAGGCCGCGCCGAGAATGCCGCCAATCGGCCCCGAGATCATCGTCTCGTGCAGGCGCGGATGATTGATGGAAGTCAGGCCGCCGAACGACAACAGCGTCTGCACCCCATAGCGAAAGCCGTACGTCTTCGAGATGTCTTCAATCGCCTGCAATTGCGCCCGGCCACGCGAGGTCGCATAGGCCTCGATCAGCACACTGTTGAGCCGCGACTGCTCGCGGATGACAGGGCGGATTTCATGGCTGGTGTAGACGCGGATTTCGGCGCCTGCCTTGGCGACCTCCTCGCGCACGATCTCGGCGGTGCGGATCTCGTGGGCTGGGTTGACGTGGGCAAACAGGAAGCAGATACAAATGCCTTCCACCTTGTCCTTGATCAACTTCCGGGCGGCAGCGCGAGCCTCGTGCTCGTAAACCGGCAGCACGATATCGCCAAACTGATCGACGCGCTCGGTGACGCCATGCGTGCGCCGGCGCGGCACGAGCGGCTCCGGATGCTGATGCGTCACAGCGTGCAGGCGATCCGCATAGGAATAGTCAGACCAGGCCTGCAGGCCGCGGCCCATCAGGATCATGTCCTCCATGCCCTTGGTCGTGATCAGGCCGAGCCGGCGGCCGGTGCGCGATAGCAGCGTGTTGAGCATGCCGGTGCCGGAATACAGCACCACGTCGACGCCGGTAAACAGGCTCTCCAGCGAGATGCCCCAGGCGTCGGCGGCATCCTCGGCTGACTCCAGGAAGCCCACCGATTCATCCTGCGGCGTGGTCGCCGCCTTGCCTATCTTGAAGCGCCCGTCGGCATCGACCAGGATCGTGTCGGTCATGGTACCGCCAGCGTCGATGCCGATCACAATCGGCTGGGTGGCGTGGCGGTGGTCCATGCGGGTAGGCTCCGGCGGCCGGTGGTCAAGGCGACACGCTATGCCGATCAATTTTGCCGGGTCGATGTGACAACTGTCATGGTTTGTTGGTCCGCATTTACAGTCAGGTGGTTGACTTTGCCTTGTCGCTCGAATGCCGTGTACTTTGCCGCAAGTGTTAGAATCCCCGCTTGCGCGACCGCCAATTCAAGTAGGAGTGCGTGAAATGGCTCTAGCGATAGGCCGCATCGTCTGTGCAGTCAGCGCGATTGGCTGGCTAACCGTCATCACATCGGGCGTGAGCGCCGAAGCGTTGGCGCTCACGTGCGAACAGCATGACGTTGGAACGCCGCGCGGCGCGGGTGGCGGGCCGGCCGACATGACGCTGGCCTATGACGGCGAGGACACCGGCACGCTCACCGTCAAAGGGCCGTTCGGCGAGATGTCGCTGCCGGCGACGAAGCAGCTGAAGGAAGGCAGCGATCCCAGCATCAATGGCGGTAAGCCCTACACGGTGACCGGCATTCGCGCCGCCGGACCGGCGACCGTAGTGATGCCCGACAAGGCGGCGATCGAAGACTGCGTAACCGGCAAGCTGTCGGCAGAAGACCTCAAGGACCGCGATATCGTGTTCCTGGCGGCGATGTCGTGTGTCGGCTCGGCCCCGCCCAGCGCCGCCGCCGTGCCGATCACGGCCGACATGGAAATCGCGCTGATCGCTACCGAGCCGGCGAATCTTGAAATCATGGCGGTCTATATGAAGCGCACCTTTACAGAGGCCAGCGCGCTGCCGGGCGGCACGATCACGGTCGAATCTGATCCTGGTTGTGCGATCGGCACACCGTGAAAAGGCTAAATAGGACCTGGAACGTCCCATGACGGCAGCGCGCGCCAACTTCGATTCAACACCTTGCGGCGCCGCTGAGCCGATGCCAATGCGCGCCCTGCCTCTGACCTTATCGGCCGCTGGCACTGACAGCTATCTGCCGCGCCTGCTCGATCTGATCGGCTGCACTGTTGCGCACGACCGCATCACCGTGACGCGCTATGCGCCGGGCCGGGCGCCGGAATTCCTCAGCTACCGCAATTTCTCGGCAGCGTCGGTGACGCGCTATCTCGACACCTACCATCCGTTCGACCCATTCTTTCGGCACTGGTGCGAGGCCCTGCAGACCGGCGTCGTGCCGTTGGCGCGGTTCGGCAGGCAGCGTATGGCAGACAGCCGCTATACCGCCGAGTTCCTGACGCAATCCGCCATCCGCGACGAGGTCGGCGTTCTGCTCGATGACGGACCTGACACGACGCTTGGCGTCTTCCTCGAGCGCACCGACACCGTGTTCTCACGCCGCGACGTGGACCGGCTCGCACGTTTCTTTCCGACCTTGGCGGCAGTGCATGATGTCCATCGCCGGCTCATGGCTACCGAGGCCGGCAAAGTCAGTGGCCGCGACGGCAGCGCGGAACTGCCCGCCGGCCTGTGGCCCGAGCTCAGCCGGCGTGAACGGCAAGTGGCGGCCTTGATGATTGCCGGCCACCCGTCAGCGGCGATCGCAGTGCGGCTTGGCTTGACGCCCGGCACCGTCCGAAACCACCGCCTCAACCTCTATGCTAAGCTCGACATCACCAGTGAGCGCGAGGTGTTCGTGCAGTATTTGGCGCATCGCAACGGCTGACGCCGGACTGGTCACCGCTTGGTGACGACAACTTCAAGATACTCGCTTGGCACAATCATGGTGCCGTCCTTGGCCCGGTTCATGCGGCCAACCAGCGCCAACAGATCGTCGCCAAGTGCGGCGCGCTTGGGTTCCTCAAGGGCAGCGAAGGCCTTCAGGGTCGGCCCGTAATAGGTTTTGAAGATTTCCAGGAAGTGCTCGGGCGAGCGGTAGCGGAACACGAAGTCACGCGGCTCCGCCTTGATGCTGCTGGCGGCTGCACCGAACAGCTCCGTCAGGCGGCTTTGCGTGCCCCACAGTGCCGGTGACTTGACGCCGGCGGGCGGCGGCAGGTGCTTGCCGAGCGTCTTGAAGAGCTGACCGATGAAACCGTCAGGTGTCCAATTGGCCAGGCCGATTTTGCCACCGGACTTGCAGACGCGCAGTAACTCTGCAGCAGCCTTGTCCTGATTGGGCGTGAACATGACGCCGAACGTCGAAACCACCACGTCATATGCGCCATCGGCAAAGCTCAGCGCTTCGGCGTCGGCCTCCTTGAACTCCACCAGCAATCCTTCGGCGGCGGCTCGGATGCGGCCACGCTCAAGCAGACTTGGCACGTAGTCCGTGGAGGTGACATCGCACCAACGGCGCGCCGCCGCCAGCGTGGCATTGCCATTGCCGGCGGCGACATCGAGCACCTTGGACCCCGCTGACAGATCCAGCGCTTCGCAAAGGTTCTCGCCGACGATCTGCAGTGTTGTACCGACGATCGCGTAGTCGCCAGATGACCAGGCAGCGTGTTGGCGAGTTTTGAGGGCTTGCAGATCAGGTGTGGGAACTTCGGTTGTAGTGGCCATAAGCAACTCCTTGGAGATGAGCTTCCAGGCGAGGCACGGTGCTGTGATGCAAGCTATGGCTTGTGCGAGACCGATGGCACGAGGGCCATACTAGTCACGAATGCACGGGCGTGTCGCCTGAGCACGAACACAATTGCCGGACCAGGATGGCAAGGTTAAGGCACGCGCTTACCCGTACTTCATGCCATGGCACGCCTGCTTGGCGCGGTTCAATCGCATCCTATCAAGCATGTGACATTGTTCCCACAGCAGGAGATTGTGACCCGTCACAATTCGGCGCTATAGTGGACACTGTCTAAGAACCGCCGGGGCTGCTGGATGTCAGCAGGGCGGCGCCGCCGGAATAATCCGAACGGCGTCATCTGGTGAGCTCAGGAAAGGGCACGACACTGCCGACACAGACGACGTCCGGGACCGCCATGGCGCGGGCTCCGAAG
>JANNSA010000749.1:0-2602 GCA_031402115.1 Hyphomicrobiaceae bacterium
CGAGGTTGAAAAGCAGGTGACCGATGAGGTCAACAACGAGCCGACGTACATCGCGCTGGCTGTCCTCAAGGACGGCACCAAGCCGGACGGTTTGCCACTGGCTGGTGAGTTCAAAGATGGCTTGAAGCTCGACAAAGAGTCGCTAGAGATCGCCTACGGTAAGGCAACTCGCAAAGGCGAAAAAAACCCGGTGATGAACTGGCTGCTGGATCAGGGGATGTACCGCAAAGAAGGCGGCATAAACCACCATGTAGCTGCGTCGATGTTTGGCTTTTCAAGCGGAGAAGACTTGATCACGGCGCTACAGGCGGCTCGCCCGAAAGAGGAACTGATCAAGGCCGAGACGGACGAGCGAATGCGCCAACTGTACCCGGACGTGCGCTTCGACGGCACGCTGGCGGCAGAGGCGCGCCAGGTGGTGCTCAGCCAGGGTTCGACCGACGTGCTGGTGGCGGAGTTGGCCGCGATCCGCAAAGCATACCGCTTGGCCGCACCCGTCCTCAGGGCTGAGGCTGCCAAGGAGGCCACCGGTCGCGCGCGACTGAGTAACGTCAACCTCACCAAGGTCGGCGCCACCAGTCTCGCGAAGAAGATCATCGGCGAGAAGCGGGCCAAGGATCTTGCCCCGGAGCAGTACCGCATGACGGCGCGGATCCAGTCCCTGAAGGCCGCCAAGGCGATCGAGAAGAAGGACTGGAACCTGGCGGTGGAGCTGAAGACCCGCGAACTGATCAACCACTCACTCTATCAAGAAAGCCGCCGCGCGGTGACCGAGGTTGCCCGCAATCGCTCCAAGCTCCTGTCCTACACCACGCGCGAGGCCCGCGGGCGCATCGGCAAGGTCGGCCAAAAGCACCTGGAGCAAGTTGACAGGATTCTGGCGCTGGTTGGCTTGCGGCCGATGAGCAAGAAGAAGCTGGCCGAAATCGAGCGCCTGAGCGATTGGCTTCAGAGCCAGGTCGATGCCGGCAAGAAAATCGAAGACTTCGAGATTCCACCAAGCCTGTCGCCGTTCGTGCGCAACCTGGACCGCGTGACGCCCTACCAGAACATGACCGTCAACGAAATCCGGTCGCTGGCCGACGACGTTGATCAGATCGTCCACCTCGCTGCGCTGAAGAACAAGATGCTCACGGCGCAGAAGGAACGTCAGTTCGACCGGCTGCTCGGGTCCGTCATCAGCGGCGTCGAGCAATGGCGGCAGAAGGACGGAGCGCCGGTCATTGAGCCGCACAGCCCGAAGGCCACGCAGTTTGACTGGCTGTGGGACTTCGTGGGCAAGCAACGGACCATTGCCAGCCTCGCGTACCAGATGGACGGCTACCAGGCCGGCGGCACGCTCTGGAATGCGCTCAGTCGGCCAATCAACAAAGCCGTCGACACGCAAACGCGGATGCACGCCGAACTGAGCCAGAAACTGGTCAAGATATTCAGCGTCTACAGCAGCGACGAAATGTACAAGCTGCACGACGAGGCGTTCATCCCGTCTCTGGGACTAAGCCTGTCCAAGTTTGGCCGGATCGCGGCCGTTTTGAACATGGGCAACGAAGACAACAAGGCCAAGTTCAAAGCCGGCGGCATTGATGGCAAGGTCGCGCTGACCGACGCGCAGATGCAGGGGATACTCGATTCGCTCGATCAGCGCGACATCGAAGTGGTGCAGGGCATCTGGGACTTGATCGAAGAACTGTGGCCGCTGATCAAGGCGCAGGAAGAGCGCGTGCGCGGCGTGGCCCCCAAGCGCGTCGAGCGCTCGCCGCTGGTCACGCGCTACGGGGTCTACCCGGGCGGCTATTACCCGATCAAGGCCGATCACAAGAAGGGTGCCGGCCCGCCACCTAAAAGCCCGACTGAAGTCATTGAAGCCGTCATGTCTGGCTCCGCCGGCCGGGCGCTGATGAACGATTCGTTCACCAAGGACCGCAAGCCGGGCGCCAAGCAGGGTGCGCTGCGTATTGACCTCGGCGTGCTAACCACGCACCTCGCTGAAGTCTCGCACTACCTGTCGTGGTACGAGACGCTGGTGGATGCTTCGCGGCTGGTGGGTAACCGGGATTTTCGCAAGGCGGTGGTGTCGGCCCACGGCCAGCCCGCGTATGACCAGTTTACAAAAGCATTGGAAGACGTGGCGATCGGAGACATCGAGTGGAACGGAGATATGGACCGGGTTTTCAACTGGATACGCCGACGCTCGGTCACGGTGCTGCTGGCGTGGAACCTCACAACCACGCTCATCCAGGTGTCAGGTATCACCGTCTCGATTCGCCGGATCGGTAAAAAGTGGGTTGGTCGCGGCATAGGCTCCATGTTCCGAAACCCTGACGGCATATCGGCGCAAGTGGCTTGGGTTCAAGAACAGTCGACCTTCATGCGTTACCGCGAGAAAACCCAGTTCGCCGAGCTGAACGAGATCCGCAACAAGCTGTGGACGACCTCCGCCGTCAGGGGTTTCAACGCCAGAATGCAAGATGCGTTCTTCTACACCATCACCAAGGCGCAGAGCCTGGTCGACTACCCGACGTGGATGGGCGCCTACGAGAAATCCATCACCCCGGAAAAGCACGGCGGACTCGGGAAGAGCCACGCCGAAGCGGTGGCGATT
>JANNSA010000750.1:0-11285 GCA_031402115.1 Hyphomicrobiaceae bacterium
CTGCGCGATCCCCCGATCATCGACGGGTTTAAGCCAAGGCCGCCACGCATCAGGCTGCCGAAGGCTTGCGACCCGGCCAAGGAGACGTAGCATGGCTGTTCCAAAAAAGAAGGTTTCAAAGAGCCAGCGCAATCAGCGCCGCTCGGCTGACGCCCTGGTGGCGCCCAGCTATACCGAAGATGGCAAGTCGGGCATGCTGCGCCGTTCGCATCACATTGACCTGACTACCGGCCTCTATCGCGGTAGGCAGATCCTGCCTGAGTGGACCGCCCAGGATCAGGTTGCCATGGTCTCACGGCCCTCGCGCCGGCGCGTCAAGGTTGACGCCGAAACCTGAGCTGAACGTTGGGCCGCACGGGCCCGCATCGGCGCTCTGGCGGCTTTTATTCCGGCAGTGTAGAACCTAACTGGGTGTGGGGAGCCGGCGGCGGTCCTCGCAACACTCGGTCGTGTCCATGCCACAAACCGGCTTGGCCGATCGGGCAGGGATCGTAAAAGTACCGGAGGGGACTCGGATGTCGATCAAAGCCATTCCACTGCTGTTTCTCGTGCTTATTCTCTACAACGCGCTGGTGTTCGTCACCGGCGTGCCAGCGCATGAAGTGTTCTACGGTTCGCCGGTGCATGACGCCGCGACCAACACCACGGCGATGTCGGGCGCGCATTTGTTCACGATCCCGATGCCTAATGGTGGCACCTGGCGCTTTATGCTCGGCGATCTGGTGCTGACGATTGGCCTTGGTGTTTTGGCCGTGGAAGTCGTCAAGTCAACCTACACGCGCGGCGCCGGCTTGGCCGACCAGGCCTTGTCGACGATCCTGTTCGTAATCTTTCTGATCGAGTTTTTGCTGGTCGAGCGGGCAGCCACATCGCTGTTTTTCTTCCTGATGCTGCTGTCAGCGTTTGACGTCATTGTCGGCTCAGCTGTCGGTATCCGCACAGCCCGGCGCGACATCGGTTTTGGGGGGCCCGGCGGCGAGCACTGATCGCCGTCTTGCTACACGTGCAGCAACGAATTAGCCGGAAGCGCTCCAATTGGGTGCTCCCGGCAAGTGCTCGTTAAAGGTTTGCCGCTAGCGTCAGCGTTCGCGGCGTGGGGTTGCCGCCTGCCTTTAGCGGGGCAGGCGCTGTCGAATCATCCCACCGTCGTATCCGGGCTTTTCCGGATGATGGCGATGGGGTGGAACTTGTCCGCACGTGAGCTTCAGACTGAACTGGCGATCGCCGCGCCGCCGCTCCTGCAGCAGCGGACGCCCCGGCCCCGCATTGAGGACATCCTCGCGGCGGCGGGCGAAACCACCTATGTCTGGTCACTCGATGATGACCAGATCTTATGGCAAGCCAATGCCGCTGACCTGCTTGGCGTCCGTGCCATCGCGCGGCTGTCGAGCGGCACGTCCTATCATTTGCATATCGGCACCGAGCACGCCGGCACCCGGCATGAAGCCATTCGGCAGTCAACGGTGACGGACCCCGGCAACGGCGTCCCGTATCGGCTGAAATATCGTTTCCTGCCCGGCGGCAGGCGCAGTGACGAAGCGCTGTGGATTGAGGATCAAGGCCGCTGGTACGCAAATAGCGACGGCAAACCGCACCTTGCGCGCGGCGTCATCCGTGTCATCGACGAACGCCATGCGGCCGAGGAGCGCCTACGCTTGCTGAGCGAATGCGACGAACTGACCGGCCTGCTCAACGGCAACCGGCTGCTCGCCGCGGTCGCCTCAGCAGTGACGGAAGCGCACGCCACCGATACGCCCTGCGTATTCATGCTGATTGCCATCAATAATCTCGCGACCGTCAACGAAACCTTCGGCTTTGCCACTGGTGACGAAGTCATCGCCGCCGTCGGGCGCCGGTTGCAGCGGCAATTGCGCGGCGGTGACGTTATTGGCCGCTTCTCAGCTAACAAATTCGGCTTGGTCATCCACCATTGCGAGGCTGACGGCCTGCAGGCGGTCGGCCGGCGCTTCTTGCGCTCGGTGCGCGACAGCACCGTGGAAACCTCCATCTGCCGCATCTCGGCATCGATTTCGATTGGCGCCGTCGTCATTCCGCATCATGCCGAAAGCCAAGGTGCCGCAGTGGGTGCCGCACTCGACGCCTTGGAAGAAGCGCGCGCCATTCGTCAGGACCGGCTGGTGACGTTCTCGCCCAGCCCCAAGCGCGCGTCTTTGCGCCGTCGTAACATCGAAGTTGCCGACAACATCATTGCCGCGCTTGACGAGCAGCGGATGAAAATCGCCCTGCAGCCGGTGGTCGATGCTCACACCCGCAAGCCCGTGTTCCAGGAGTGCCTGCTGCGCATGCAGATGCGCGACGGCAGCATCGTCTCGGCTGGTGAATTCATTCCGGTCGCTGAGCAGCTTGGCCTCGCCCGGTTGATTGATCAACGCGTGCTCGAACTGGCCGTCGAGCTGGTGCGCAAGGATCCCGATCTCAGCCTGTCATTCAACGTCTCCGGCCTGACAGCGGCGGATCATGACTGGCTCGTGCATTTGCAACATTTGACTGGCGGCAATCGGTCCTTGACCTCACGGCTGCTGGTGGAGATCACTGAGACCACGGCGATCCAGGACATCGACGAGACGGTGACTTTTGTCGATACGTTGAAGGAACTCGGTTGCCGCGTCGCTATCGATGATTTCGGCGCCGGCTACACCTCTTTCAAGAATCTGCGCATGCTCGGCGCCGACATGGTCAAGATCGACGGCGCGTTCGTCCGCAACATGCTCAATGACAAGGCTGACCGCGTGTTCGTCGAAACGCTGTTCAAATTGGCGGAAAGCTTCGGCATGACCACCGTCGCCGAATGGGTCGGCGACGAAGCGACGGCACAGCTGCTGACCGACATCGGCATCACCTGCCTGCAAGGCAACTACCTCGGCGAACCAAAACTAGTGTCCGGTTCCATCGAAATGGCAGCGGCGCATAGCTCGGTTTAGGTTTGTGACCTGAATATCCAAAGGACACCGCGCAAAATACCTGCTGCGGATCCGGCGATGATCGCGGCTTGATTGTGTAGCACCATTTGGCAAGGAAATCATGGGCTCGCCGACGCACCGGATTGCCTTTGACGTCAGTAACGTTGAACACGCGTTGGATGGCGGTAACAGTAGTTCATGGTGGTCCGACGCAAAGACGGCAGCCTTGATGATCTTGCACTGAGCTTGTGCTGCCTTACTTCCCTGGCCTTGCTGCCGCGGATCGGCTCCTGTGGCGACCTTGCCCAGTTCGACGAAAGCCAGCCGCTGCGCTACTTCCCGGTCCGTGCAACAGCGCTTGCCGGTCAACTCACGGGTGCGACGTTTACTGATCGTCAGGTGGCCGGGATTGCTGCTGGCATTGCGTGAGATGAAGCAGAACGTGACGCCACCAAACACTGTTATGCGGAACGTCAGGCCCTTGCAGCGGTTGTCGCGGATCTCTACGATGCGGCTCTCGCACTTGGTCGAGGCGATGGTTTCGTCGAGCAAGCTTTCTGTTAGGATCGGCGTGTCGACTCCCCGCGCAAACCTAGTCGGCAGTTTTGTTCGAAGTCGGTGCACTGGTAGTGAGTTTTCGGTCGGCAGGTCTTTTCAGTTTCGGCTTCGGGTGAAACACAGTGCAATTAGATACAACTGAGGTGTGCAGTAGAAATGGCGGTGATGGAGCGATAAGTTACGGAAATTCTTGATGCATCTTACCTCATCGTGTTGGCAGGGCCTGTAGCTCAATGGTTAGAGCCGGCGGCTCATAACCGTCTGGTTGCAGGTTCGAGTCCTGCCGGGCCCACCACCTTTTCAGGTAATCGTCTCAATGCGATGCGCCTGGACAAACCTAACGAAAATGGAGGCAGTCGGGGCGCAGGGGTGCCGCTGGGTTACCACATAGGCGAGTTGCGCCTTCTTATTCGCATCCTGGGCCAGCGTTCCGTCAGCAACGTCGTGCTGATCCGGCAGGTCGGCTGATGCGCAGCTTTGCCCGGCGAGCGCCGGATTGCCGTTCCGCCATGCCCTCGCAGACTTTCGGCGCCCATGCCATGTCGCTGCGCATGGAACCCGTCACTAAGCTCAGCCACCTGAAAGATGCCACCTCTGCAGGTGATTGGCCCGGCGCCTTGCCCATTGCTGCCCGGTTCCCCGATCTTGGCGAGCACAAGGCCGCGATCAAGGGGGCGCATGCGGCGGCAAGAACTCGGACGCGCTGGTTGCTGCCGCCGCCATCGCCAAGGTTGACTGAGCCCCAGCCGCTATTGCCCAGAGTTGCGGCCGTAGATACGTCGCCGGAGGACCAGGGACGTCGCCCTATTTACGCACCCGATGAGACGGAATATAATCTGCTGCGTCGCCCGTTGTACTGGCTGTTGCCCGTCCTTCGGTAGATCAGGGCCGCTTTCGTATGACGCGACTGGTGCCTACTGACCTTCGCCGGATCGAGCCCGTTGCTGGCTACTCGTTCTTGGCGGCTCGCCGCAGCCGTTGCTGTCAGGCGGATCGGCGATACAAGCCGGCTTGCGATGGCGGCAGGGCCCGGCCCCGGACGCGGTCCGAAAGTTTCTCGGCCAGCATGATGGTTGGTGCGTTGGTGTTGCCGGTCGTGATGTGAGGCATCAGGGAAGCGTCGACAACGCGCAATGCCTCGATCCCATGAACTCGGCCCTCCTCGTCGGTCACGGCCATGGGATCAGTGCCCATTCGGCAAGTCCCAACGGCATGATAACCGGTGCCTGCATGGCCCCGTATCCAGGCGCGCAACTCGCTCTCGGTCGTGAGGGATGAGCCCGGACTGACTGCCTCGCCGCGCAGCTCGTCCCAGGATCGCTGGCGAATGATATCGCGCGTCAGTCGCAGACCGTCGACCATTTCAGCAACATCGCTGTCCTGTGTGAGGTAGTTGAACCGGATTGCCGGGGGTGCGAACGGATCGGCCGAGCACAACGTCACTGAACCGCGGCTGGCTGGGCGCATGACGCTGGTGAAGTACTGAAAGCCGTGCTCAACACGCGCCTGGCCACGGTAAAACTCTCCGATCATCGGAAAGAATTCGTGCTGAATATTCGGGCAGTCGACTCGGTCATTGCCGCGCATAAAGGCGCCAACCTCAAAGTAATTGCTGGCGCCAAGGCCGCCACGAGTAAGCATCCATCGCGCACCCACGGCGATCTGCCCAAGGCGCGATAATTGCCCGGCCGGTGATACGGGTTTGCGGATCCGGTACTGCAGGGCAATTGCGATGTGGTCCTGGAGGTTTTGACCGACCCCAGGCAAATGCATGACTGGCGCAATGCCATGGCCCCGCAAAGCGTCACGATCACCAATGCCGGACAGCATGAGGATCTGCGGTGTGCCGAACGTGCCCGTTGCCAGGACAACCTCGCGTTCGGCTGCAATCGAAAAACTGCGTCCCCTACTGAGCACCGTCACCCCGACGCAGCGGCTGCCATTCAGCCTGAGCCCGGTCACTGTGCTGCCGGTCAGGACCTCGAGATTGCGCCGGTCGCGAGCGGGCCATAGATAAGCCCGCGCGGTGCTGGCGCGCCGGCCCTGATGCGTGGTGGCCTGGGCAATGTTCACGCCTTCCTGCCGTTCCCCGTTATGATCCGGCGTGAATGCCAGGCCAAAATCCTGACCAGCGCCGAGGAATGCCCGATACAGCGGATTGTCGGCCTTGCAGGCGTGAATGTGGAGCGGGCCGTCGCCACCGCGATAGTCGTCAGCACCTTTCTCGTAGGTCTCCATCTTGCGGAAATATGGCAGGCAGTGTGCGTACGACCACGAGGCCAACCCTTGTGCTGCCCAGTTGTCGTAGTCGAGCGGGTTACCGCGGACAAAGACCATGCCATTGATGGACGAGGTGCCACCCAGCACACGGCCACGAGGCTGATCACTGATGCGGTCATCGAGCCCAGGCTCCGGCTCGCTCGCGAAACCCCAATTGAAGCGGCGGCCGAGCAACGGCAGACCGAGCGCCGCCGGCATATCCAGAATGATGCTGCCATCGCGCGGTCCGGCCTCCAGGAGCAGCACGCGGGTCCGGCCGTCTTCGCTGAGCCGGTTGGCAACAACGCAGCCCGCCGAGCCCGCTCCGACGACGACATAGTCATAGGATTGAGTCGTTTGCATCGAACCGCCTAGCGCAACTGCATCCAAATCGTTTTGGTCTGGGTATACTGATCGTGCGCCATGAACGAGTTCTCTCGACCACCAAAACCCGATTGTTTGAAGCCGCCAAATGGAACCGCTTGCTCACTCTCCGTGAAACAATTGACCGGGACCGTTCCGGAACGAATGGCGCGTGCCATCGTGTGGGCAGTTGCTAAATCTCTTGTGTAAACCGAGGCAGCGAGCCCGTATGGCGAGTCGTTGGTGATGCTGATCGCTCCGTCCATCCCAGCAAAGGTCATTGTCGCCAGAACCGGGCCGAAAATCTCCTCCCGTTCTAATGACATATCGTTCCTGACGGCATCGAAGACGGTGGGTTCGATGAAGAATCCGCCGCTTTCCTGGCGGACGCGCCGCCCGCCCAGCACGAGACGAGCGCCCTCGGCCATGCCCTTCTCGACGTAGTCGAGCACGCGCTGCAGATGGCGTTCGCCGATCATCGCACCGGCGTGCCAACGGATGGTCTCGATAGCATCCATCAGATCGGCAAGGCGGAGCAGACACTTTTTCCGGTCGCGAGGGCTTTGCCGCGTCCACACGCCGGCTTCGAAAGCGCTGCGTGCTGCGGTCACGGCAAGGTCGACGTCGGCAGCGTCGCATTCAGCGATCTGGCCGAGACAATGACCCGTGGCGGGATTGATCGTGTCAAACGTCCGTCCACTCACTGAACCGACAAATCGGCCGCCGATGAACGCCAGTGTTAGCAAGCGGATTTGGGCGGCGAGGTTGCGCCCGTCCTGAGCTGATTGCTGTGTCATTTCAGACCTTTAAAGTGTTCAGGGATCACTCTTTGTAAAATTCCCGGCGTACCCAATGGTCACACGGCCGATTCACTTGGGGGCCACTGGCCGGACCGCCGATGGCGATTGGCGTCGCCTTGAGGTTCGACTTAACAGTGGCGGTCAATCTGGCAACGGGGCCGGCACCGAACGTGAACTGGGTGGTTACTGCTGGGCCCCCTGCCAAGCCGCCCTTAGCTCTCGCAATATCCGTCGCATGTTGCCTCCTCATCCAGCGCGATTGCTGTTGACCCGTACTCATATTTTATACAATATGCAACTGCGGCGGCGATGTCGCGTGCGGCCCGCGCCAAGATATCGTCAGGGACGAGACTAGATCCGGCAACGGACAAAATGAACTTCGTAGAAAGGGAATGGGCAAACTTGCCTATCGGTAACCAGGGAGGACATGCATGTTGAAGTCGATGAGCGGTTCGGGACTAAACCGGCGCGATGTCTTGAAATCGTCGGCGGCTCTGGCGGCATTGGCCGCAAGCAGCGCCTGGGCAGGCCAGGCGAGCGCCGAGGAACTGATCGCGGTCTTCGGTAACTTGCCTCCGGATCCCTCACCACCCGGTGGCGCGAAATTCTCGGAGGCGGCGTTCGCAGCCTGGCAGAAGGCCAACGGCGCGGCGGTAAAGTACGACCTTTCGCCGTTTCCCGAGCTTCACAACAAGCTGGCAACGACGTTTGCCTCGGGTACTCACGCCTGGGATATCGTCTATATGTCGGGCTGGGTGCCGGAGTTTGCCAACTTCGTCGTCCCCTTGAAAGATAAGCTGTCGAAGGAACTCGTCGCCGATCTTCCGCCTTCTAGCTTCTCGACCGTGACGTGGGGCGGCCAGAGTATGGGCGCCGTGTTCACGCTGTCGCTGCTGACACTCTTCTACAACACCGAGCATTTCGAAAAGGCTGGCATCAAGGAACCGCCCAAGACCTGGGACGACCTCAAGCGGATGGCGAAAGACCTGACCAAGGACGGCAAGTTCGGTTGGGTCAACAGCTTCGGAACGCCCGAAGGCATCGGTGGCACCGCGTGCTACTGGATGTGCTATCTGCAGCAGGCAGGCGGCAAGATGTACAATGATGATGGCTCACCGGCCTTCAACAGCGAGCCGGGCATCACAGCACTGCAGTACATGATGGATCTGATGCCGTCGACCGACCCGGGCTCCCTGACCTATATCGGTATCAACGATGCAACGAACGTCTTCACGGCAGGCAATGCCTCGATGATGATGAACTGGCCGTTCATGTGGAAGCCGGCGCAGGATCCTACTGTCTCCAAGATTGCCGGCAAGGTCGGTAGCGGTTTGTTGCCGGCAGGCCCAGCGGGTACGGCCTCGGTTGACGGTACTGACGCCTGGACCATTACAAAGACCGCCAAGAACCCCGATCTCTGCGCCAAACTCATCGAGTTTTATCTCGATAAGGAGGTGCAGAAGCGGCAGGCGATCGACACCGGCTGGCTGCCGATCCGGCTATCGGTGCTGGCGGATGCTGAGGTGCAGAAGGCGTTGCCGAACGCCGCTATAACGCTTGAGCAGGCCAAGCATCCCTACGACAGCTTCGTCACGCCAGACTACAATGAGGTTACCCAGGCGATCGGGACCGAGATCACGAAGGCGCTGGCCGGCAAGCAGTCAGCCAAAGAGGCGATGGCGGCGGCCAATGGCCTTGTCGCCGCGATCGTGAAGAACCGGAAGTAAGCCAACTGAGGAGCGGCGGCCGTCCTGGCCGCCGATCACGGTTCGCATCGGCAACGACCCAAGCGTGTTGTGCGTGGGTCGTCGCCGATGAATTGCAACGACCAAACCCGAGCTTGCTGACCCGTGTCGCCACAAAGAACAGCCTTGAACTTTGCTTTGCCGGCCTTAGTGGCGCTGGGAAGCGTGCTGGCTTACCCGGTGATCTACTCCATTTGGCTGTCTTTCACCGATGCCAGCCTCTCAAGTGGAGCGTTCGTCACACCCTTCGTTGGTCTCGACAACTACAGTGCGCTGATCAGCGACAAAACAGTGCACCTCGCCCTTGCGAACACGATCTATTTTGCCGTTGTCGAGGTGGTCGCGGTGGTGGTCCTTGGACTCGCGATGGCGCAGCTGCTCAACCATCCAATGGCACGGTCCCCAGCGCTGCGCGTGCTCTTGATCTTGCCTTGGGCCATCGCTCCGGTCGCCAATGGCGTGCTGTGGAAGTGGATCCTCCACGCCAATTACGGCATCGCTAACGCCGTGCTGCGCGCGACAGGGATTGTCGAACGGAATATTACGTGGCTCGGCGACCCGGTCCTCGCCCTTAATTCAATGCTGCTGGTCGACATCTGGAAGTCGACGCCCTTCATCGCCATTCTGCTCCTCGCGGCGCTGCAGGGCATCCCGAGCGCACTCTATCGGGCAGCCGCCATGGATGGCGCGACGGCTTGGCAGACGTTCCGCTACATCACGCTTCCGGGGTTGCGGACGGCTCTGGCGATTGCCGTCGTGCTACAGACGATCTGGTCTCTGCGGATATTCGATCTCATCTTTGTGCTGACCAAAGGCGGTCCGTTCGATTCGACGATCGTCATGAACTTCCTCGCCTACCGAGTGACGTTCAATTTCCTGAAATTCGGCTACGGCGCGGCGATCGCCAACCTGATCTTTATCGCCTCTATTGTTCTGGCGATCCTCTATATGCGCCTGCTGCGGCTGCGCGCGGCCGAGGCACACTGATGGCGGCACCCGGCAAAATCGCAACTGGTGAACGGGCGTTGGTGGCGGCCGGCATCGTCCTTTTCGTTGTCTGGAATGCTGCCCCGCTGGTCTGGCTCGTTATGACCAGTCTGATGCATCAGTCGGCGCTGACTTCAGTACCGCCTGACTTTTCACCCGGCAGCTTCACGCTCTCCAACTACGTCGAAGTATTTCGCTCGGCGGCTCAGCTCGGGCAGGGCATCGCGAACTCGCTGATCGTCGCCTTCGGCACGACAGCCATCGCCATTCTGCTTGGGGCACCGGCAGCCTACGCGCTGGCGCGCTTGCCCCTGCCAGGGCGCAATACCTTGCTGCTGATGGTTTTGGCGGCGCAGATGTTTCCGGCAGTCGTGGTGGCCATTCCACTCTTCATCGCCGCCAGCCGGATGGGCCTTATCGACTCTAAACTCAGCCTCATCCTCGTCTACCTCACATTCAACTTGCCGATCGTGATTTGGGTTCTGCGGGGCTTCTTCGCAGGCATTCCGGCTGGCCTTGAGCGTGCAGCTCGCATGGACGGCGCCAGCACCTGGCAGACGTTCCGCCTGATTGTGTTGCCGATGTCGCTGCCGGCGCTGTTCGCCTCAGCGGTGTTCGCTTTCATCGAGTCCTGGAACGAGTTCTTCTTCGCGTTGATCCTGACGCGTCAGGATTCAAAGACCGTACCGCTGGTCATCGCGGCCTTCGCCGGCCAGTACCAGACATTGTTCGGTCAAATGATGGCGGCAGCGACCATCTCGGTTGCCCCTGTCGTCATTCTTGCCATCCTGCTGCGCAAGACGATCCTCTCTGGGTTCGCTGACGGAATGTTGAAGGGCTAAGCATGTCGGCAATTTCATTGCAGCACGTTTCCAAGCGCTTCGCTAACATCGAGGTATGCCGCGACATTAATCTTGAGATCGGCGCTGGCGAGTTCATGACACTGCTGGGATCGTCCGGCTGCGGTAAGACAACGACCCTCAACATGATCGCCGGGCTGGAAGATATCACTGCTGGCGACATCCTGATTGACGGCAAACGCGTGAACGATCTGAAGCCGGTCGAGAGAAACGCCGCGATGGTGTTCCAGAACTACGCGCTCTATCCGCATATGACAGTCGCCGAAAACATTGGCTTTGCGCTGCGATTGAAGGGACTGCCGAGGGCAGAAATCGCCAGGCGGGTCGCGCCCATCGCCGCTGCACTTGAACTCTCGCATGTGCTGAACCGCCGGCCAGCGCAATTGTCAGGCGGGCAGCAACAGCGGGTGGCCATCGGCCGGGCTATCATCCGTGAGCCGAAGGTTTTCCTGTTCGATGAGCCGTTCTCGAATCTCGACACCGCGCTGCGGTTGAAGATGCGCGCCGAGGTTAGAGAATTGCACAATCGCCTTGGCGTGACGTCGGTGTTTGTCACCCACGATCAGGAAGAAGCGATGTCGATCTCGGATCGCATAGCTGTGATGCGGCAGGGAATTGTGGAGCAGGTTGGAACGCCCGAGGACATCTACGCACGGCCGGCCAGTACCTACGTCGCAACCTTCATTGGCAGCCCCCAGGTCGAGATCCTACAGGCGACCCGAGATGGCAATACTTTGCGAGTAGGCGCCCTGACTGTCTCGCTCCATGATTCAGTGAGGCGCGTCGTTGAAC
>JANNSA010000751.1:0-2506 GCA_031402115.1 Hyphomicrobiaceae bacterium
GTATCCGCAGCGCCTGCTGCAGAAGTATCAGCACACCAATGTTGCGGGGTGAGGGGGGCTGTCGCTTGAGCCGGCGCTGGTCGCGGCAGGATAATTCTTGGCTCCGACAGGTCAGGATTGGCGACGACCCGCCGCGTGCTGTTGACAAAATGTCGGCGTGGCGTGTCGATTGGCTCGCTTGAACATCATCATGGTGACTTGTCATGCCCTTCGTCGTCCATACCGTCGCTTCCGCTCCGACAACTTCCCGCCCGCTGCTGGAGGCGGCGCAACGAACTTTCGGCATGGTTTCGAATGCCGAGCGTGTGATGGCCGGCAGCCCGGAGCTGTTGGAGGGGTTCGGCGCGATCGAGACGCTGTTCGCGCGCACATCCCTGACGGCCATCGAGCAGCAAGTCGTGATGCAGGCCGCCAATGTCGAGAATCGCTGCACTTATTGCGTGCCATGGCACACCACGATGTGCCGCCAGGCCGGCATGAGCGAGCCTGACGTGTTGGCGCTACGCGACGGCTCGCCGTTGTCGACGCCGAAGCTGGAAGCGCTGCGCGCCTTCACTCGTGCCCTGGTGCGCGGTCGCGGACTTGGCTGCGTCGCCGAGCAACAGGACTTTTTCGCCGCCGGCTTTACCGAGCGCCAGGCGCTCGACATCGTGCTCGGCATCGCCATGAAGGTGATCACGAACTACACCAACGCGATCGCTGACACGCCGCTTGAGGCGATCATGCGGGGTCAAGCCTGGCAACCACCGGCCGTTTGATGCGTGTTTGTGCTTAGCAACTTAGTTGGATGCGGGCGGCAGCAGTGAAGAGGGCACCATGAGCCGCTTCGTGGTCGGTCCCGACGTGGCGCTGCGCTTGGCGCGGGATCAAACAAAGGTCCGTGACACGCACAAGCTCCTGGCGCCAACGCTGCTTCGCTCGCAACTGCTTGCGTCGCTGTACCGGGCGGTCAGGCAGGGCGAAATGACCAAGTCCGATGCCGAGCGTCGGCTCGACTATGTGCGCGGGTTGCGCATCAGGCTGCTCGGCGACCGCGTTCTGCAAAGCGTGGCCTGGAAAATCGCCGACAAGCTCGGCTGGCCAGACACGATGGCGGCGGAATACATCGCCCTGACGCAGTTGCAGGCCGATGCCTTCATCACGCTCGATACCGCCCTGGCCGATTCCGTGACTGGCCTGGTAAAGGTGGAGCAGATCGCAATCCTGACCTGAAGGCAGGTTTTGCTGACGCGAAATGTCGTGATGCGCTGAGGCGCCTGCAGAGTGTGCCGGCAACGTACTGGCACACCAATATCTCGGTATGATGGGGCGGCGACGGAGCGGTAACCACGCTACACTTCACTCTGGAAATGCTGTACCGTTGTCCGATGTCCAATGCCGCGCTGAAGCTGCCGCCGCTGATGTCGGTTGCCGAATTCCTGGTGTGGCCGGGGGATGGCACAGGCGCGCGCTATGAGCTGGTCGAGGGCGAGGTGCGCGCGCAAGACCCTGCCAGCGATGCCCATGGCACGATCCAGTCCAACCTTGTGCAGGTTATCGGGTCGCATCTCCGAGCGGCGCGGCCCAATTGCCGCGTCGTGTCAGCGCCCGGCGTCCAGCCGAGGCTCCGGTCGGAGTGGAACTTCCGCATCCCAGATCTCGGCGTCACCTGCGCGCCCAATCTGCGGGGCGCGGTGATGATGCCCGATCCCGTGCTGCTGATCGAGATCCTGTCGCCCGGCAACGCCCGCGACACCTGGAGCAACATCCCGCTCTACGCCACGCTGCCGACCGTCATGGCAGTGCTGATCGTGCACGCCGCAATTTTCAAGGCGGAGCTGTTGACCCGCGACCCCGTCTCCGGCTGGGCGGCGGACGCCAGCCTGTTCAGCGGACCGGACATGGTTGTGCCGCTGGCTTGCATTGGCCTCAACCTGCCGCTAGCGGCGGTTTATGTGGATACCTTCTTGGCGGGCTGACCGGATGCGCGGCGTGTGCACGTGACAGGACACCGCTTGCCGCTTTACGCGCCGCTGCCCGGCTGCTATCTGCGCCGCCCATGAGCACCTTGTCCGTCCGCCTCCGACGACGACGACGCTGTGATCGCGCATTTCGCGCGGTTCCGGGCGTCGTTGCCGGCATTGGCCGTCCACAACGGTGATGTCAGCAGGCGATGACGCCAGCTCCGGTGGCTTGCCCCCGGGCGTCTTGGAACCGCTACCTCCGGTCTTCCAAGGCGAACTCGACAGCACCATGACCTTGCCTCTTGACGTGCGTCCGGTGACGGATGCGGACACCGCCGCTATCGAAGCGCTGCATGACCGGGTGTCGGGACCCGGCCGCTACGCAAAATCCAGCTACCGCGTGCGCGAGGGCCTGACCGGCCATTCGCGCTGGTGCCATGGTGTGTGGACCGGCGGCGTGCTGGTCGCCGCCATCCGTTTCACGCCGATCAGCATTGGCGGCCGCGCCGGGCCGCTGCTGCTTGGGCCGTTGGCGGTGGAACGGCGGCTGAAGGGCGAGGGGC